>NZ_DLJW01000080.1:0-9424 GCF_002477705.1 Stenotrophomonas sp. UBA7606
TGGGAATTGGGAATTGGGAAAGCGTGGCCGCTTGTAGTTTGTAGCCCGGGTAAGCGCAGCGCACCCGGGGCTCTTTGCGGAAAGCCTCGGGTGCGCTGCGCTTACCCGGGCTACAGATATCAACGGCTCGCGCGCTTCCCAATCACTAATCCCGACTCCCCAATCCCCGCTCCACCGCAATACGCCGCATGCAAGGCCTGCATCACTCCCAACGCGGGGCTGTCGGCCAGGGTGTAGAAGATGGTCTGGGCTTCACGGCGGGTGTTGACCAGCCCGCCGTTGCGCATCACCGCCAGGTGTTGTGACAGTGCCGACATCGACAGCCCGACCTGGGCCTGCAGTTCGCCCACCGATGCCTCGCCTTCTACCAGCCGGCACAGCACCCGCAGGCGCGCCGGGTGGGCGAGGGATTTGAGCAGCTGCGCAGCCTGTTCGGCATGCGCCTGCATCTGTTCGATATCCATGTCCTGCATGTGCATCGCGGCTTCAGGTCCAGGCTTGTACTTTGGATGGCGCTAGTTTAATTTAGAAAAATCTAAATTAAAAGCCGAGGACTTCCTCATGACCAATTCGCACACCGCCGCGCCGCAGGTGCAGGCCTTCCATGACAAGGACACCGGTACACTGAGCTACGTCGTCTACGACCACGACGGCGGCATGGCGGCCATCATCGATCCGGTGCTGGATTACGACGCTGCCGCCGCGCGTACCAGCACCGCCTCGGCCGATGCGCTGTTGCACTTCGTGCAGGGCAAGCTGCTGACCGTGGCCTGGATCCTGGAGACCCATGCCCATGCCGATCATCTCAGTGCGGCGGGCTATCTGGCCGACACCTTGAAGGTGCCGGTGGCCATTGGCCAGGGCATCGTCGCGGTGCAGCAGCGCTTCAAGGCCTTGTTCGGCCTGGGTGACGAGTTCATCGCCGATGGCAGCCAGTTCGACCGCCTGTTTGCCGATGGCGATACCTTCAACATTGGTGGGCTGGAAGGGCGGGTGATCGCCACCCCGGGCCACACCGATGACAGCCTGACCTATGTGATCGGCGATGCCGCCTTCATTGGCGACACCGTGTTTGCCGCCGATACCGGCACCGCGCGCTGCGACTTCCCGGGGGGCGATGCGCACCGCTTGTTCGGCTCCATCCAGAAGATCCTGGCCTTGCCGCAACCCACCCGTATCTACCTCTGCCACGACTACCCCGGCGACCGCCGCGCAGCGCAGGCGCAGACCAGCATCGACGAGCAGAAGCAGCACAACGTGCACCTGAAAGGCGGCACCGGCGAGGCCGCCTTCGTGCAGATGCGGCAGCAGCGTGATGCCAGCCTGCCTGTGCCCAAGCTGATCCTGCCGGCACTGCAGGTCAACATCCGCGGCGGCCGTCTGCCCGAGCCCGATGCCAATGGCGTGCGCTACCTGCGCCTGCCGCTGGATCAGATGGGGGGCGAGCAATGAATACCTGGATCAGCGCGCTGGCCGGGGGGGTATTGATCGGGCTGGCGGCGACGCTGCTGTTGTGGCTGAGCGGGCGCATTGCCGGTATCAGCGGCATCGTCGGTGGTGTGCTGCAGCCGCGGCAGGGCGAAGTCGCCTGGCGTGCGGCATTTCTGGTCGGCCTGATTGCGGCCGGTGCCGCCTGGTTGTGGCTGGTGCCGGGTGCCTATACGCCGCGACAAGGCTTTCCGCCGGTGCTGCTGGTTGTTGCCGGGCTGCTGGTCGGCATCGGCACGCGGCTGGGCAATGGCTGCACCAGCGGCCATGGCGTGTGCGGGCTGGGGCGGCTGTCGCTGCGCTCGCTGGCAGCGGTGATGACCTTCATGGTCACCGCCATTGCCACCACCTATATCGTGAGGCACGTGGCATGAGTAGTTGGCGTATTCCCTTTGCAGCATTGCTTGCCGGTGCCTTGTTCGGACTGGGGCTGGCGGTATCGGGCATGACCGATCCGCAGCGCATCCTCGGTTTCCTGGATGTGTTTGGCGACTTCAATCCGGCGCTGCTGTTTGTACTTGGCGGCGCGGTGATGACGACGATGCTGCTGTTCCGGTTTGTATTGCGGCGACCGGCACCGGTATTCGCGCAGCGCTTCCACTTGTCGGACGTGCGCAGCATCGATGCGCGCCTGCTGACGGGTGCGGCCCTGTTCGGGATTGGCTGGGGCTTGGCCGGCTACTGCCCGGGCCCGGCACTGGTTGGGCTGGGCGTGCTGTCGCCGGAGGCATTGTGGTTTGTGCCGGCGATGCTGGTGGGTATGTTGCTGCACAACGTGGTGAGTCGCAGCAGCAGCCCGTAGGTGCGGCGTCGGCCGCGAGGCTGGCGGACTGCCAGATCTCGCAGAACCCAATCCCACTCATTCCTGATTGCTTTGGTTTCGCTGTCGGAAGCGATGTCAGCTTCGCGGCTGACGCCGCTCCTACAGGGCCTGGCGGGCGGGGTCGCTCAGTTCCAGCTCGCGCAGTACCACGCTGGCCTGGGTGCGGTTGCGCACGCCCAGGCGTTCGAAGATCGCCGACAGATGGGCCTTGACCGTGCGTTCCTGCACGTCCAGGCGGTCGGCGATCTGCTTGTTGAGCAGGCCTTCGGCAACCAGTGCCAGTACCCGGAACTGCTGTGGCGACAGGCTGGCCAGACGTGCGGCCAGCTCGCTGTCGTGGCTGGAGGATTGCGCGCGTGAGACCGAGGCACGCAGCGAGGCTGGCAACCACTGCTCGCAGGCCATGACGCTGCGGATGGCCTCGCGCAGCTCGTTCAAGCCCGAACTTTTGGGCAGGTAACCGGCGGCGCCGTGGTCCAGGGCGCGGCGTACCACGCGCGGGTCATCGTTGGCCGAGACCACGATCACCGCCACGCCCGGGTGCTGGGCACGGATCGCGGCCAATCCGGCCAGGCCGTGATTGCCCGGCATATGCAGGTCGAGCAGGATCAGGTCGGTGTCCGGTGCCGCATCCAGTGCCGCCAGCACGCCATCCAGCGATTCGGCTTCGCGCACCTGCAGATCACTCATGGCCTCACTGGCCGCCTGCCGCAGCGCGGCGCGGAACAGGGGATGGTCGTCGGCGATCAACAGGCTGGGCATGGCGGTACTGACAGGCGGAAAGGAAGCTGCCGCCGGTGTCTGTGCCACCGGCGGCTTGGCCAGTATGCCGTGGTTTTCAGCCATTGCCTGCTTCCCTTGGCAATCCGCCGCTTACTGCGCGGTCCAACCACCGTCCATCGGCATCGCCGCACCGGTGAGGTTGTGCGACTCGCGGCGGCACAGCCATACCACCATCGCGCCGATGTCCTCGGGCAGCGACATGCGCAGGCTCGGCTGCTTTTCCTCCAGCAGGGCGCGCACGCCGTCGTCGCGGCTGCCGCCATTGCGATGGGCCTGGATCTGCGGCTCGATCAACGGCGTTTCCACCCAGCCCGGGCAGACGCAGTTGACGGTGACGCCGCCGCTGTCGCGGCTGCCGGCGGCGGCATATTCCAGCGCTGCGACCTTGCTCAGGCCGACGATGCCGAACTTGCTGGCCACGTACGGCGCCTTGTTCTTGGACGCCACCAGGCCGTGCACCGAGGCGATGTTGACCACCCGGCCATAGCCACGCTCGGCCATGCCGGGCAGGGCGTGCTGCATGGTGTGGAAGGCGGCGCTGAGATTGATGGCGATGATGTCATCCCACTTCTGCGGCGGCTGCTCGGCCAAGGGCGCGGCGTGCTGGATACCGGCGCAGTTCACCAGGATGTCGATGTTGCCCCAGGCCTGCACGGCCTCGAGCATGTGCGCGATCTGGTCGGGCTTGCGCAGGTCGGCATCGAAGTGGCGGGTGTCGATGCCGGCGTCGGCCACGCTCTTGAGCGCGGCCTCGATCTGCTCGGGCGTGCCCAGGCCATTGATTGCCACCCGCGCGCCGGCGCTGGCCAGTGCCTGGGCGATGGCCAGGCCGATGCCCGAGGTACTGCCGGTCACCAGGGCGGTGCGGCCTTGCAGGAAGCGGTCCATGGGGGACTCCGGATGTGATGGGGGGAGGCTGGCAAACGTAGCAGCCGCAACGCTAAAAACGTGTGGTACTTAAGTACGATGAGAGCGGTGCCGCTGCTCTGCTACGGTGCGTGCATGAGCCAATCCTTACTGCGCGCCGCCTGCGGCCTTTTCGTCGGACTGAGCCTGGCCTCCTGTGCCAGCGGCCCAGCTTCCAAGTCCGTGGAGCCTTCCATGTTCAGCAACGAACTCCGCAGCGAGCATCGCGGCAGCGATGACCTGCTCACCGCCGGGCTGGGCCTGGCCGGCCTGCGCAGCATGGCGCCCCCGGCATTTGCCGACGCCACTGCACCGACTGTGGACGAACTGCGCCGCCGGGCGATGTGGGGCAGCTGGCGCGGCATTGCGGACCTGGCACCGGGTGGCGGTTATGGCGAGCTGTTCGGCAGTCTGCAGAGCGTGCCCGGCCGCGAGTACTCGGCGTTCGCGCGTCTGCCCGGTGCCAAGCAACCGCACCGCGTGCTGGCGCAGGTGCCGGACAACTTCGATACCGCCAAGCGCTGCGTGCTGGTGGCCCCGGCATCGGGCTCGCGCGGCATCTATGGCGCGGTCTCGGTCGCCGCGGCCTGGGGCCTGCCCAAGGGCTGTGCGGTGGTCTATACCGACAAGGGCGCGGGCAGCGATTACTACGATCTGGACGCGCAGATGGGCGTGCGCGCCAATGGTACCGTCGGTGCCCTGGGCGACGTCGATGATCTGGCCTTTGTGCCGGATGCACCGGTCAATGCCGCGGGTGTTGCGTTCAAGCACGCGCATTCCAAGGACAACCCGGAGGCCGATTGGGGCCGGCACGTGAAACAGGCCGCCGAATTTGCGCTGCTGGCGCTGGAGCAGGCCTATCCGCAGGCGGCACCGTTTACGTTCGACAATACCCGCATCATCGCCGTTGGCATTTCCAATGGTGGCGGCGCGGTGCTGCGTGCGGCCGAGCTGGAAGGCGATTGGCTGGACGCGGTGGTGGCGGGTGAGCCCAGCGTCTATTCCAGCGCCCCCGGCGCACGGGCGTTGTACGACTACACCACCGAGGCGGCGCTGTTGATGCCGTGCGCGCAGCTGCACATGAGCAACCTGCCGCAGCCGCCGATGACGGCGGCGCTGCAGGCCGGTGCGGCCGTGCGCTGCGCCACCTTGGCTGCTGAAGGCGTGATCAGCGGCGCGACCCTGGCTGCGCAGGCCAAATCGGCTTACGACCTGATGCTGAGCAAGGGCTGGACCGATGCATCACTGCGTGCGGGTGCCTTGTCCACCGGCTTCGATCTGTGGCGTGCGATTGCTGCGACCTATGCCTCGGCCTACGGTCGTTATGGCGTGGGCGAGCATCCCTGCGGTTTCAACTTTGCCGCACAGAACCCGGACTTCTCGCCGCGCGCCGCGACCGCAGTCGAGCGTGCGGCGTGGATCTCCGATGGCAGCGGCATTCCGCCGGGCGCCAGCGTTGGCCTGCTCGACAGCAAGGTCGCCTTGCCGGACCTGGGCTATGCCGGCCTGAAGTGCCTGCGGGGTCTGTGGGACGGGCAGGGGGAAGACGCCAAGCGTGTGCAGGCCGGCATCCAGGCCACCCATGCGGGTTTGCCGCGCAAGGGCCTGCCGGTGATGGTGGTGCACGGCGCTGATGACGGCCTGATTCCGCCGGCTTTCAGCAGCGCGCCGTATGCAGCGGCGGCCAAGGCTGCCGGGCGCGAGGTGAGCTATTGGAAGGTGCAGAACGTGCAGCACTTCGATGGTTTCCTAGGCCTGCCGGACTATGGTTCGCGCTACCTGCCGCTGTTGCCGTATGTGTATGAAGCGCTGGACCGGGTGCAGGCACGCCTGGACAAGGGCACGGCCTTGCCGGCTGATGCGGTGATCGCAACCACGCCGCGTGCGGGCAAGCCGCTGACGGCGGAGAACCTGGCAATGCCGAAGTAAAAGCTTCTACCCCCTCCCTTTTGCGCAGCAAAGGGGAGGGCTGGGGAGGGGTTGGCTTTTAGCTCTTTGCTGTTGGATCTGTGGCTTGGCGGCTTACGCCGCTCCTACGAGAGCCCGATCAAAAGCCACTGATGGCATCATTGCCCGATGCACACCTTGAACTCCCCTTCCCGCGTCATTCCCTCGGCCCTCTACCAGCGCGAGCGTTGGCGCAACGGCCTGGGCTGGACCCGCGAAATCCTGCGCCTGCCCGAACAGGGCGACTGGCAGCTGCGCCTGTCCATCGCCGAGATCGAACAGGATGCGGCCTTCTCTGCCTTCCTCGGGGTAGAACGTGAGCTGGTGTTGCTGCAGGGCGAAGGCCTGCGCCTGCGCTTTGCAGATGGTCGCTGCGAGACCTTGCTGCCGCCGTATCAGCGGCTGCGCTTCGCTGGCGAGGCGGAGCTGGTGGGTGAACTGGTCGATGGCGTGACCCAGGACTTCAACCTGATGTGGCGACGTGAGGCGCTGCAAGCCGAGCTGCTGCATCGGCCCTTGGTCGGCAACATGCTGTTCTTCACCGAGCCGCAGGCGGCATGGGCGATCCATCTATTGGCTGGGCAGGCCGAGTTCGAGGGTGGCGTGTTGCCGGCGATGTCGGCAGGCGATACCGCGTGGTTGGGGGCTGGCGAGCGGCAACGCTACACGCTCAGTGGCGGCGGCGAGTTGCTGGCGATACGGCTGACGCCAGCGGCGTAAATGTAGTGCCGAGCCATGCTCGGCAGGGGGCATTGCCGGGAAAGCTTCTGCCGAGCATGGCTCGGCACTACGTTTGGGATTGCTTGTAAGGCCCTTGCCGAGCATGGCTCGGCACTACAGGTGAAGCGTTGTTGCGATCAGTACACGTCGCGGCGATAACGCCCTGCGATACGCAACGCTTGGTGCGCATCGGCACCAATCGCATCGATGATGACCTTGTCCACTGCCGGGGCCATGCCTTGCAGGCTGCCGCAGACCAGGAGGGTGGCGCCGTCGTCCAGCCACTGCCGCAGCACATCGCTGTGTGCGGCCAGTGCGTCCTGCACATAGTGGAACTGGCCGTCATCGCGGCTGAAAACAGTGTCGAGTCGCTCGATGCCGCCTTCGCGCTGCCATCGCTGCAGCTCGGCACCGAAATGGAAATCGTGGGCGGCATTGCGTTCGCCGAACAGCAGCCAGTTGCGGTGTGCCCCTGCATCGATGCGTGCGCGCAGGTGGGCGCGCAGGCCTGCGATGCCGGTGCCGTTGCCGATCAGGATCAGCGGAGTGTCGTTGGCCGGTGGGTGGAAATTGCTGTTGCTGCGCAGGCGCAGATCAATGCTGTCGCCGATCTGCGTGTAGTCGCAGAGCCAGCCGCTGGCCAGGCCGGGTGTGCCATCCGGGCGCAATTGCCGGCGCAGCATCAGTTGCAGGCTGCCTTCGCCAGGCATTGACGCAATCGAGTATTCGCGATGGGGCAGGGGTTTGAGGCTGGCTGCCAACGTATTGGCATCGTGATTGTCGGCGCCATCCGGCAGATAGGAGCGGGCGAGGGCGTCCGCCAGCGTGCGGCCATCGGCCAGCACGGTTGCGGCATCGAACCGGTTTGCCTGCAGCCACTGCATCACCGCATCGGCGGATTGGCGTGGGCCGATCTCGGCGATGTCGCCGGCCTGCCAGGCCGGCAGGGTGCCCGTGGTGGGCTGCAGTTGCAGGTGGAAAACCTTGCCGCCGATGCTGCCGGGGTTGAGTACTTCACGTTGGCGCAGCAGCCAGGGTTGATAGGCCGGTGCGCTCCAATCGCTGGCATGGCTGGCTTCCCCGCCAAGTTGGCCCAGCAGTTGCTGCCAATGGCGCAGTGCGTCGGCATCGGCATTGTCCACTTCCACCGTATCGAACAGCGGTTGCGCGCCGTGTGTGCGCAGCCACTCGTCGAGTTGATGGCCGAACGCGCAGTAGTGCTCGTAGGTCTTGTCGCCCAGTGCCAGCACCGCGTACTGCAGCTGTGGAAGCTGCAACGGCGTTGGCATCACCTGGCTCAGGAAGGCGAGCGCATGATCCGGCGGATCCCCTTCACCGGTGGTGGCGGCGACAAACAGGGCCTGGCGACTGCTGGAGAGCAGCGCAGCATCAACCTGGTCGATGGCGCGCAGGCGGGTCTTGTGCCCGGCAGCGCGCAGATGCGCGGCGGTGCGCTGTGCCAATTGTTGGGCAAAGCCGGTCTGGCTGGACCACGCCACCAGGATCGGCGGTTCATTGCTGTCGCCGTTGTCGTCGTCGCGTTGGCGGGTACACCACCACAGCGCGAAGCAGGCTGCGGCATAGACCACCAGTGCTGCCAGCGCCATCCACCACTGCGATGCCAATGGCGCAGCCGGCCACCAGCGTTCGCCCAGATGCAGGCGCAGCAGCAATAGCGCGATCAGCAGCAGGCCGAGGCCAACAGCGAGATTGCCGAGCAGGTCGCGGGGGGAACGATTGGGGTTCATTGCGTGCTGGCGTCCAGGTAACGCTGGAAGGCGGGCGTCATGGTTTCGACAAGGCCATTGCTGCTGCGGGTGATGAAGCGTGCAGCCAAGTCGTGGTCATTGGCAAAGGCCAGGCCTTCTTCGGCACCCATCACGGTGAGCGCGGTGGCCCAGGCATCGGCGCGCATGGCGTCGCGGGCAATGACCGTGACCGCCGCGGCAGCGCGATTGACCGGGGCGTGACTGCGTGGGTCCAGGGTGTGGCTGTAGGACACGCCATCGCGCTCGAAGTGATGCCAGCGGTCGCCGGAGGTGGCAACCGCCAGACCATCGAGCGCCAGTACGCGCGGTGGGTACTCGGCGCCGGCGTCTTCTTCCGGTGCGGACTCGACCAGTACGCGCCAGGGCTGTCCATCGGGTTTCAGGCCGTAGCCATGCAGTTCGCCGCCGACCTCGACCAGCGCGGCGCTGATGCCGATACGGCGCAGCCAAGCGCTGACCAGATCCACGCCGTAGCCCTTGGCGATGGCAGATAGATCCAGTTGCAGGCCGCCGGGTTGTAGCGCGCTTTGCGTCTGCGGGTCGAGCTGCAGCTTGCGCCAGCCGCAGCGTGCGGCGACTTCGGCCAGGCGCGCCGGATCGGGCACCGTCCGTGCACCGGCATCGGCACCAAAGCCCCACAGGGCGACCAAGGGCCCAATGCTGGGATCAAAGGCGCCAGCGCTGCACTCGGCGATGTCGCGCGCGGTACTGAGTACGTTCCAGAAGTCATCGGGCAGTGCCTGCCAGCTGTTGGCGGCGGCGCGGTTGTAGCGGCTGATGTCCGAATCCGATTCCCAGGTGCTCATCTGCGCGACCACGCGGTCGAGTTCGGCCTGGATGCCTGCATGCAGCGGGTGCAGGTCACGGCTGCGCGCAGCGACCAGCTTGACGCTCCAGCTGGTGCCCATGGTGTGGCCGCCGAGGGCGGCGATGTCGGAGTTGGAGGACATCGAAAATGATCGGCTAGGTGTGATCTCTCAGTAGGTTG
>NZ_DLJW01000117.1:0-2574 GCF_002477705.1 Stenotrophomonas sp. UBA7606
CGGTAAAATCCCGCTTCTGTCCGCCCTCGATGGCGGGCACGGCGACCACAATAACTACAGAGGAAGTCTGGTCATGTACGCAGTTCTGGTAACTGGCGGTAAGCAGTACCGCGTCGTTCAGGGTGAAACCCTGCGCGTGGAAAAACTCGAAGTCGAAGCCGGCAACGAGATCAAGTTCGACAACATCCTGATGCTCGGCGATGCCGATGGCATCAAGCTGGGTGACGCGCTGAAGGGCGCTTCGGTGACCGCCAAGGTTGTGGCCCACGGCCGCGCCGACAAGGTCCGGATCATCAAGTTCCGTCGCCGCAAGCACCACATGAAGCGTCAGGGTCACCGTCAGTACTACACCGAAATCGAAATCACCGGCATCGCCGGCTAATTGCTAAGGAGAATCCGTCATGGCACATAAAAAGGGCGTAGGTTCCTCGCGCAACGGTCGCGATTCCAACCCGAAATACCTCGGCGTCAAGATCTTCGGTGGCCAGGCCATCGAAGCTGGCAACATCATCGTGCGTCAGCGCGGCACCCAGTTCCACCCGGGTACCGGCGTCGGCCTGGGCCGTGACCACACGCTGTTCGCGCTGGTGGATGGCAAGGTTGAGTTCACGGTGAAGGGTGCCAACAAGCGCCGCACCGTCAACGTCGTCACGGAAGCCTGATTCCGGACACGCAAGCCGCCCATGCTTCGGTGTGGGCTGCTGACGAGAGCCCCGCTTCGGCGGGGTTTTTCGTTGGTTGAAGAACATTTCGCGGGCATCCTGGCCCGTTTTCCCCGGCAGCGCCGGGGCCGGTAGAATCCAGCGGTCGGGCAGCTTGCCTGCCGCCATCAGTGGGCAACCAGAATCATGAAACTTGTAGACGAAGCGGAGATCCAGGTCACCGCTGGTAATGGCGGTAACGGCTGCATCGGCTTTCGCCGCGAGAAGTTCATTCCACTGGGTGGCCCGGACGGTGGTGACGGTGGCGACGGCGGCAGTGTGTGGATCCGTGCCGACGAAAACCTGAACACCCTGGTCGATTTTCGCCATGACCGCATTTTCAAGGCGCAGCGCGGCGAGAACGGCATGGGTCGGCAGGCGTATGGCAAGGGCGGCGAAGATCTGGTTATCACCGTGCCGGTCGGTACTGTTGTCATCAATGTCGCCACCGATGAGGTCATCGGTGACATGACCGTGCATGGTGATCGTCTGCTGGTGGCCAAGGGCGGCAAGGGTGGCTTGGGCAACATGCACTTCAAGAGCTCCACCAACCGCGCGCCGCGTCAGGCGCTGCCGGGCGAGGAGGGAGAGGAGCGCCTGCTCAAGCTGGAGCTGAAGCTGCTGGCCGACGTGGGCCTGCTGGGCTTCCCCAATGCCGGCAAGAGCACCCTGATCCGTGCCGTTTCGGCGGCGACGCCAAAGGTGGCCGATTACCCGTTCACCACTTTGTACCCGAACCTGGGTGTGGTGA
This sequence comes from Stenotrophomonas sp. UBA7606, assembly GCF_002477705.1. Taxonomy (NCBI): domain Bacteria; kingdom Pseudomonadati; phylum Pseudomonadota; class Gammaproteobacteria; order Lysobacterales; family Lysobacteraceae; genus Stenotrophomonas; species Stenotrophomonas sp. UBA7606. Next base: position 1,453 of record NZ_DLJW01000117.1, read on the forward strand.
AGGTTGAGAATTACCGCAGCTTCGTGATCGCCGATATTCCGGGCTTGATCGAGGGTGCGGCCGATGGTGCTGGCCTGGGCGCGCAGTTCCTGCGTCACCTGCAGCGCACCCGTCTGTTGCTGCACCTCGTCGACATCTCGCCGATGGAGGGTGGCGTGGAAGGCATCTCACCGATCGAGCAGGTGCGTGCCATCGAGCGCGAGCTGGGCAAGCACGACCCGGAGCTGCTGAAGAAGCCGCGCTGGCTGGTGCTGAACAAGGCCGACCTGATGTTCGAGGACGAGGCCAAGGCGGCTGCCGAGCAGGTGGTGGCCGAGCTGGGCTGGGAGCAGCCCTGGTATCTGGTGTCGGCCTTGGGCCGTGAGGGCACCTGGCCGATCATGAAGGACATCATGGCTTTCTTTGACCAGCAGAAGATGCTGGAGGAAGAGGAGCGTCACGCGCAGGGCCTTTGATTCAACGGGCCAGTGGTGGATCAGGAGCGCCGCTTCCTTTACGGGAAGCGGCGTTTTTGTAGTGCCGAGCCATGCTCGGCAGAGGCGTTACTGGCGAAGCCTCTGCCGAGCATGGCTCGGCACTACCGGCTGGCTTTATCGGGAAAGCCCCTGCCGAGCATGGCTCGGCACTACCGGCTGGCTTTACCGGGAAGGCCTCTGCCGAGCATGGCTCGGCACTACCGGCTGGCTTTGTCGGGAAAGCCCCTGCCGAGCATGGCTCGGCACTACAGGTGAAATCGCGGGCAATAAAAAACCCGACACAAGGTCGGGCTTTTCATGCCGGGAGTCTTGCGACCCCTGGTGATCGCGCGGATCAGGCAGCCTTGATGGCCTTGATGCGGGCGGTCAGACGGCTCTTGTGACGCGCAGCCTTGTTCTTGTGAATCAGGCCACGGGCGCTGAAACGGTCGAGGATCGGCTGGGCGACGGCGAAGGCTGCCTCGGCGCCGGCGGCGTCGTTGGCGTCCAGAGCCTTGATCACCTTCTTGACGGCGGTGCGCAGCATCGAACGCTGAGCCGTGTTACGCGCGTTGCGCACAACGGTCTGCTTGGCGCGCTTCTTGGCGGACTTGATATTGGCCACAGTGGTGGTTTCCTGAAAATCGATGTGGTGGGAACAGCAAGC
>NZ_DLJW01000131.1:0-4542 GCF_002477705.1 Stenotrophomonas sp. UBA7606
AGGAGGGGCTTTGGTCCGCGCGAGCACCGGCAGTGCTGGAACTCGTGTCATTTGCTTTCGCTCCCCTCTCCCGCAAGGAGAGAGGCGCTTTGGTCTGCGCGAGCGCCGGCAATGCTGGAACTCGCATCATTCGCTTTTGCCCCCCCTCTCCCTTTACGGGAGAGGGGTTGGGGGAGAGGGCGCTCACAGTTGCAAGAATCACTTCCAGCACCGCATCGCCGTTCCCAAGAATCTCGTTGTTCCAGAACCGCAGAACCGTGAAGCCCTGACTCTCCAGCCAAGCATCGCGCCTTGCATCCTGCCTGCTCTGGTTGTGTTGCCCACCATCAGCTTCAACTATCAGTCGCACGCCAAAGTGCACGAAGTCCACTACATACGGCCCCAGCGGCTGCTGTCGGCGGAACTTCTCACCCAGCAGACGATGTGCCCGAAGGTGGCGCCATAACCGATGCTCAGCTTCGGTCATGTTTTTACGTAGCGACTTTGCAAATTTGAGCTGCTGCATGATTGCGGGCCTCCTTTGCCCCCTCTCCCCAACCCCTCTCCCGTAAAGGCAGAGGGGCTCAGGCCTCATGCAGTCTCATCAATCTCGCGAAACAGTTGGATCACCACTCTCCTCTCCCTTTACGGGAGAGGGGCCGGGGGAGAGGGTAGCTTTAGCCCTCAGGCAACCGAGCCCTCCAGAAAGTCCTGTGCAAACCGCTGCAGCACGCCGCCGGCCTCGTAGATCGCCACTTCCTCGTCCGAATCCAGGCGGCAGGTCATCGGCACCTTCAGCACCTCGCCGTTGCGACGGGTAATGACCAGGGTCAGGTCCGTGCCCGGGGTGCGCAGGCCGATCACGTCGTAGCTCTCGGTGCCATCGATGCCCAGGGTGTTGCGGTTGGTGCCCGGCTTGAACTCCAGCGGCAGCACGCCCATGCCGATCAGGTTGGTACGGTGGATGCGCTCGAAGCCCTCGGCGGCAATCGCTTCCACGCCCGCCAGGCGCACGCCCTTGGCCGCCCAGTCACGCGAGCTGCCCTGACCGTAATCGGCACCGGCGATGATGATCAGCGGCTGCTTGCGCTCCATGTAGGTTTCGATTGCCTCCCACATGCGCATGACCTTGCCTTCCGGCTCCACCCGCGCCAGCGAACCCTGCTTCACGCTGCCATCCTCGTTGCGCACCATCTCGTTGAACAGCTTGGGGTTGGCAAAGGTCGCACGCTGCGCGGTGAGGTGGTCGCCGCGATGGGTGGCGTAGGAATTGAAGTCTTCCTCCGGCAGGCCCATCTTGGCCAGGTACTCGCCGGCCGCACTGGACAGCAGGATGGCATTGGACGGGGACAGGTGATCGGTGGTGATGTTGTCCGGCAACACCGCCAGCGGGCGCATGCCACGCAGCGTGCGCTCACCGGCCAATGCACCCTCCCAGTACGGCGGGCGACGGATATAGGTGCTCTGCGGGCGCCAGTCGTACAGCGGGCTGACCTTCTCGCCATGCTCCACGCGCACGTTGAACATCGGGTTGTAGACCTTGCGGAACTGCTCCGGCTTCACCGCGGCCTTCACCACCGCATCGATCTCGGCATCGCTCGGCCAGATGTCCTTCAGGCGCACTTCCTTGCCGTCGGCGTCCACGCCCAGCACGTCCTTCTCGATGTCGAAGCGCACGGTACCGGCGATGGCATAGGCAATCACCAGCGGCGGCGAGGCCAGGAAGGCCTGCTTGGCATACGGGTGGATGCGGCCGTCGAAGTTGCGGTTACCCGATAGCACGGCCGTCGAATACAGGTCGCGGTCAATGATCTCCTGCTGGATCTTCGGGTCCAGCGCGCCACTCATGCCGTTGCAGGTGGTGCAGGCAAAAGCGACGATGCCAAAGCCCAGCTTCTCCAGATCCGGCAGCAACCCAGCTTCTTCCAGGTACAGCTGCACGGCCTTGGAGCCCGGCGCCAGCGACGACTTCACCCATGGCTTGCGGGTCAGGCCACGCGCATTGGCGTTGCGCGCCAGCAGTGCCGCGGCAATCACGTTGCGCGGGTTGGAGGTATTGGTGCAGCTGGTGATGGCGGCGATGATCACCGCGCCGTCGGGCATCAGGCCTTCGGCTTCCTCGCCCCGGCCGCTTTGCAGCTTGGCTTCGTCGGCGATGCCGCGCTCGGCCAGATCCGACACCGGCAGGCGCTTGTGCGGGTTGCTGGGGCCGGCCATGTTGCGCACGACGCTGGACAGGTCGAACTCAAGCACGCGCTCGTACTGCGCGGTTTCCAGCGCGTCGGCCCACAGCCCGGTGGTCCTGGCGTAGTTCTCGACCAGCGCCACCTGGGCCTCGTCGCGGCCGGTCAGGCGCAGATAGTCGATGGTCTGCTGGTCGATGTAGAACATCGCCGCGGTCGCACCGTATTCCGGGCACATATTGGAGATGGTGGCGCGGTCACCGATGGTCAGCGCAGCCGCGCCTTCACCGAAGAACTCCAGCCAGGCCCCGACCACACGCTCCTTGCGCAGGAACTCGGTCAGTGCCAGCACCACGTCGGTGGCAGTGATGTTCGGCTGCGGCTTGCCGGTCAGCTTGACGCCGATGATGTCGGGCAGGCGCATCCATGAGGCGCGGCCCAGCATCACGTTCTCGGCTTCCAGGCCGCCAACACCAATGGCGATGACGCCCAAGGCATCCACGTGCGGGGTGTGGCTGTCGGTGCCGACGCAGGTATCGGGGAAAGCCACCCCACCCTGCTGGTAGATCACCGGCGACATCTTCTCCAGATTGATCTGGTGCATGATGCCGTTGCCCGGCGGGATCACGTCGACGTTCTCGAAAGCCAGCTTGGTCCAGTCGATGAAGTGGAAACGGTCTTCGTTGCGGCGGTCTTCGATGGCGCGGTTCTTGGCGAACGCGTCCGGATCGTAGCCGCCACATTCCACCGCCAGCGAGTGATCGACGATCAGCTGCACCGGCACCACCGGGTTGACCTTGGCCGGGTCACCGCCCTTGTCGGCGATGGCGTCACGCAGGCCGGCCAGGTCGACCAACGCGGTCTGGCCGAGGATGTCGTGACAGACCACGCGTGCCGGAAACCAGGGGAAATCGAGGTCACGCTTGCGCTCGATCAGCTGCTTGAGCGAATCGGTGAGCGTGGCCGGGTTGCAGCGGCGCACCAGGTTTTCGGCCAGCACACGCGCGGTATAGGGCAGCGTGGCGTAGGCGCCAGACTGGATGGCATCGACTGCGGCGCGGGCGTCGAAGTAATCGAGCGTGCTGCCGGCGAGGTGTTTGCGGTAATCGGTATTCATGGCTGGCCTGTGAGGGTCTGGGCTTGCTGGTGTTGCGGTGGAGTACTGCGAAGATGCCTGTGATTGCAGCAATCCCACAGCAACACATGAAATCTGGCATTTCCCTTCTCCCGCCTGCGGGGGAAGGTGCCCGAAGAGCCTGCCCCCGCGAAGGCGGGGGGCGGATGGGGGAGCTCTTGCTCTCGCTTGAGCTCCAGCTTTGCTTCGCTTCTTTCTACGGGCGTGAAGCGGGCTGTACGTGCTAGAAGCTTCCCCTCTCCCCAACCCCTCTCCCGCAAGCGGGAGAGGGGCTTGGTCGCACTTGCGGGAGGTTATCCGCGAGCTTTACGCACGCTTTTCCAGCGGCACGAAGGTCTGGTCTTCCGGACCGGTGTAATTCGCACTCGGGCGGATGATCTTGCCGTCGATACGCTGCTCGATGATGTGCGCGCTCCAACCCGCAGTACGCGCAATCACGAACAGCGGGGTGAACATCGCGGTCGGCACGCCCATCATGTGGTAGCTGACAGCGCTGAACCAATCCAGGTTCGGGAACATCTTCTTGATGTCCCACATCACCGACTCCAGACGCTCGGCGATGTCGTACATCTTCATGTTTTCCTGCTCGGCGGACAGCTCGCGCGAGACCTCCTTGATCACCTTGTTGCGCGGATCGGACACGGTGTAAACCGGGTGGCCGAAGCCAATCACCACTTCCTTGCGCTCGACGCGGGCCTTGATGTCGGCCTCGGCTTCGTCCGGCGTTTCATAACGCTTCTGCACTTCGAAGGCGACTTCGTTGGCGCCACCGTGCTTGGGACCACGCAGCGCGCCGATACCGCCGGTGATGGCGCTGTACATGTCGCTGCCGGTACCGGCGATGACGCGGCAGGCGAAGGTCGAGGCGTTGAATTCGTGTTCTGCGTACAGGATCAGGCTGGTGTGCATGGCCTTGACCCAGGACTCGCGCGGCTGCTCGCCGTGCAGCAGGTGCAGGAAATGGCCGCCGATCGAATCATCGTCGGTCTCCACGTCGATGACCTTGCCGTTGTGGCTCCAGTGGTACCAGTACAGCAGCATCGAGCCCAGCGAGGCCATCAGCTTGTCGGCGATGTCACGCGCACCCGGGTGATTGTGGTCGTCCTTCTCCGGCGACACGCAGCCCAACACGGAAACACCGGTACGCATCACATCCATCGGGTGCGCCGACGGCGGCAGCTCTTCCAACGCAGCCTTCACCGCTGCCGGGATGCCACGCAGCGCTTTCAGCTTGGCCTTGTAGGC
>NZ_DLJW01000035.1:0-7400 GCF_002477705.1 Stenotrophomonas sp. UBA7606
CCGCGAGGGCCAGCTGCTGTACGACATGGCACAGCCGCTGGTGGAAAGCCTGGACGGGCTGCTGCCGCGGTTCCGCGAGAAGGTCAGCGGGCTGGATGCCGGCGAGCTCAATATCGCCGCAAATTCGTCGACCATCCTGTACCTCCTGCCGAAGATCGTCGAAAACTTCCGCCAACAGCACCCGGATGTGCGCCTGACCCTGCACAACGCGATCAGTGCCGACGGCACCGACCTGCTGCGCAGCGACGCCGCCGACCTGGCCATCGGCTCGATGATGGATGTGCCCGCCGACCTCAGCTATGCACCGGTCTACCGCTTCGAGCAGGTGCTGATCACTCCGCCCGACCACCCGCTGGCGAAGAAAAAAAACCTGACGCTGGAAGACCTGTCACCGTGGCCGCTGATCCTGCCGCCGCGCCGGCAGATCACCTGGCGGCTGGTTGACCTGGTGTTCCAGCAGCACCGCGTGCCGTATACGGTGGCGCTGGAAGTGGGCGGCTGGGAGGTGATCAAGCAATACGTGGCAATGGGCATGGGCATCAGCATCGTCACTGCCCTGTGCCTGAACGACAGTGACCGCGACAAGCTGGCGACGCGGGCGATGAGCGACTACTTCCCCTCACGCAGCTATGGCGTGGTGGTGCGCCGGGGCAAGGTGCTGTCGCCGCAGGCCCGCGCGTTTGTGGAGCTGATCCAGCCGGACCTGTTTGCGCCGCGGCAATACGACGATACCGGGCATTCGGAGCGGTAGGTTTTTTGGTTTTGCCCTTGAGCCGTCATTCCCGCGCAGGCGGGAGTCGCTCCTGCTTCTGCCCGGCTCTGGCCTTTGCCCTGGCCCTCTCACACCCCGCATGAAGCGATCCCCGCCTACGCGGGGATGACGAACTGATGGTTGGTCGGTGAGGCCCTCGCGACCTAGACTGCCACGATGTCTTTGGAACTCCGCCACCTGCGCTACTTCCTGGCCGTCGCCGACACCTTGCACTTCGGCCGTGCGGCCGAGCGCCTGGGCATGTCGCAACCGCCGCTCAGCCAACAGATCCGGCAACTGGAGACCCTGCTTGGCGCGCAGTTGTTCGTACGCAGTCACCGCCGCGTGCAGCTCACGCCCGCTGGCGAGGTGCTGCTGGACCAGGCGCGCGACATCCTGCAGCGCGTGGACAAGGCGGTGGACACGGTGCAGCGTGCGCAACGTGGCGAGAGCGGCGAACTGCGCATCGGGTTGACCCGCGCCACGCCGCTGTCGCCGCAGATACCCCGCGCGATCTTCAGCTACCGCCAGCAGCACCCGCAGGTGCAGATGCAGCTGCGCGAGATGAACAGCCTGCGCCAGATCGAGGCCCTGCTTGCCGACGAACTGGACGTGGGCATCATCCGCAAGCGCGTGCTGCCGGACGAACTGACGGCACAGCATCTATTTGATGACCCACTGGCGCTGGTGGTGCATGCCAGCCACCCGGCGCTGCGTGGCAAGGCCCCCGCGAGCGCGCGCCTGTCGCTCAAGCAATTCGCACTCGACCCGTTTGTCGGCTTCTCACGCGACTCGGGTGCGGGCATCCACGATCATGTGATTACTCTGTGCCGCAATGCCGGCTTCAGCCCGCGGATCGTGCAGGAAGCAGGCGAATCATCGACCTTGATCAGCCTGGTCGCAGCCGGACTGGGCGTCTGCGTGCTGCCCTCCTCCTGCAGCCACATCCAGGTGGAGGGCGCGTGCTTTGTCGCACTGGCCGACCGTGGCGCGGCGTCGGAGATCCAGCTGGCGTGGCGACGTGAAGCGGTGACGCCGTTGTTGCGGCAGTTCATTGCGTTGTTGAAGCGGGAAGTGGCTGGTTGAAGACAGCCAGAGCAAAGAGCTGAAGCAACAACAAAAGCCCCCCTCCCCAACCCTCCCCTTGCCTGCGGCAAAGGGAGGGAGCTGAGCTCTGCCCCCTCCCTTGCGCATAGCGCAGGGGAGGGTTGGGGAGGGGTGCTGTTAGCTGTTAGCTGTTAGCTGCCAGGTGATCGCTGTTAGGTGCTAGCCGCCAACCCTCACCGAACCAGCAACAACCCCGTCGTATCCTCCAGCCGCCGCCACAACCGCCAGGCCGCACCCACACCGGCCAAGGTCAGCACCAGACAGAAACCGCACACACCCGCCCAGCCCCAGTGCGTATAGAACACGCCACCCAGCGCACCCAGCACGCTGGAGCCCAGGTAGTACGAGAACAGATACAGCGCCGACGCCTCGGCACGCAGCCCACCGGCGCGCACACCGACCCAGCTGCTGGCCACCGAATGACCACCAAAAAATCCAAACGTCACCAAGGCGATGCCCATGGCCATTACCAGCAGCCAGGGCAGCGCCAGCAACAACACGCCCAACAGCACCAGGCCGAACGACAAGGCCAGCACCGGCGCGCGCCCCATGCGATTGGCCAACTGCCCCATCCACGCCGAGCTGACGCTGCCCACCAGATACACGGTGAAGATCAGCCCCACCACGGTCTGGCTCAGGCCATAAGGCGGCGCCAGCAGGTGGTAACCCAGATAGTTGTAGAGCGTCACGAACACGCCCAGCAGCAGGAAGCCGCAGGCAAACAACCACGGCAGCGCGGCATCGCGGAACAAGCCGGCGAAACGTGCGGGCAGTTGTGCCGGCTCGGCACGTTTGGCACGAAAATGGCGCGATGCTGGCAATTGCGTCCACAGCGCTACGGTTGCCAACAAGGCGATCACGCCGACCGCGGCTATACCGGCACGCCAGCCCCAATGGTCGGCGACCACACCGGCGATCAAGCGCCCGCTCATGCCACCCACCGCGTTGCCGCCGATATACAGGCCCATCGCCAGCCCCAGTGCGCGGCTGTCCATTTCCTCGACCAGCCAGGTCATCGCCACCGCAGGCACGCCGCTCAGGCTCAGGCCGAGCAAGGTGCGCAATACCAGCAAGGTGTTCCAGTCATCGGTCAATGCAGTGCCAAGCGTCAACAAGGCGGAGCTGAGCAGCGAGGCAACCATCACCGGGCGCCTGCCCACCCGGTCGGAGACGATGCCTGCCACCAGCATCGCCACGGCCAACACGCCGGTGCTTGCCGACAAGGCCAGGGCGCTGTTGCTGGCGCTGATGCCGAAGTGATTGCTGAAGCCGGGCAGCAGCGGCTGCACGCAGTACAGCACGCCAAAGGTGGCAAAGCCGGCCATGAACAGCGCCAGCACTGCACGGCGGAAATCAGCGCTGTGCTGCTGGATATGAGGGTGGTCATCGGCCGGGGCCGGCACCGCCAATGGCGGCAGGGAATCACGGCACGCCATGGCGTCCGTACGATCAGGTTCCATCGCATCGAGGCCTGCCAGGGCAGGCCGGTTGGTTGAACACGTGCGCCAGCTTGGACCCTTTCATCCAGTCGATCCATAACCTGCTACATACCGATTGATATGTTTTAGGTATTGATCAGCACGGAACTCCGCAGCTTGCAGCCCAGCGCACTACACCAGCCCATCTTGAGCGCGAGCTTGGGCACCACTGCCGGTCAAAGCCGCTGCCACGCCGGCCCCTGCCCGCGCCGCCAGTACACCGCCACCGCTTTGCCGTAGACCGTATCGGCATCGACCAGACCGAAGAAGCGCCCATCAAAACTGTTGCCGCGGTGATCGCCCAGCACCAGCAGCTTGCCCGCCGGGATGATGATGCCGGCAATGTCCGGGCCGCCGCCCTCCTCCAGGTCCAGGCTTACCTGCTTGTTGCCGAACAGCTCACCCGCCAGCGCATGCTGCAGCGGCCGCCCATTGATGCTCAGGTAGCCGTCATGCAATTGCACGCGGTCGCCCGCTACCGCCACCACCCGCTTGATCAAGCGGGTGCCGTCGGCAGGCGAATCGAATACCGCAACATCGCCGCGCTGCGGCTGGCCGGTAGCCAATAGCCGCACCGGGGTGAACGGCAGGCGCAGGCCGTAAGCACGCATGTCGACCGCAACCCGGTCACCGGGCTGCAGCGTCGGCTGCATGGAGCCACTGGGCACCTGGTAATGGTTGGCCAGGCTGTCGCGCGCCGCACCCAGCAACAACAGCATCACCATCAGCGGCAGCGCTTCACGCCGCAGCCAAGCCAGAACCGGGTGCGGATCACGCTCTACCATGGTTTCGCCCATGACACTCTCCTGAAGGATGACCTCAGGTGGACCGGGGCGGCCGGCAGAAGTTCCTCACAACCGACGCATGGCGTGCTCCGCCGTGGCGCCCCCCGCCGGTTGTACTGCCGGCGTGCGCAGCCGCTGTGCCACATGCGCCAGGCTGCCAGCGAGGATGAAGGTGTAGCCAAGCAGTTCGGTGGTTTCCTCGATGGCGTTCTTGAACACCCGGATGTAGCTGTCGTCCAGCAAGCCCTGCCACAGCGAGGTCAGGCCGATCAGGCGTGCATAGCACAACAACAGCACCAGCCCGATGGTCATCAAGGTACCGGCGCGGGTGCCGAGAAAGCGCACCAGCCCCGAGAGCGCTGCGCGCCATTGCCGGGAAGCATAGAAAAGGCAGCCCATCGCCACCGGCAATGCCAACCACTTCCATAACCCATGCAGCAGCAGATCAAACAGCGCATCCATCTCACGCAGCAGCATGCAGGCAAACAAGCCCGCTGCCAGCACCGCGAAGCGGCGGTCCTCCACACGCCTGCGTGCCAATCGCACAAAGGCCAGCACACTGGCCAGCAGGAAGCCCTCCTGGGTCAGCTCCACCAGGGACCACTCACCCACCCCATCGCCCAGCCAATGGATATCGCAATACAGCAGCAGTGCCGGCAAGCTGACCATCAGCGCGAACACGCCGGTGCGGGTGAGATGGGAAAGCAGGAATCGATAGTCGTTGTTCACGTCATGCAGCGCCGACACGGGCGCATCCAATAGCAACAGGGGGAGTTCACCAGGCGCGCAGTGATCCGTGCAGCGCACGGGTCCGGCAAAAGGAGTGATGGGGCGTATTTTCCCATGTGCGCACGCCTGCAGGCAGAGAGCCAACGGAACACTGCCGTCCGCATTGGCGACACATGCGGCAAACACATCGGCGGGCAACTGCGTACACAACAACACCGGCCCTACGCGAAATGCTACGCAGTATTTACGCCTGAACGACCACGCACCATGGCGCGGTTACGGGGCCTGCGCGCATCGTGGCATCACCGCGCCCCGAGGCGCATCGTTGGAAAGAACATGACCATCCTGTTGATCCAGCAACGCAGTGTGGACGCACCTGCCGAGGTACCGGCGCTGCCTGCCGAGCTGGCCGGGCATGCACTGCAGTGCCAGCAGTGCACGTCGTTGCCGGGACTGTTGCGGTGCCTGCGCGCCGCGCGCCATAGCCAGCCAATGTGGCTGCTGCTCGAGTCGATCAGCGCCAGCGCAGCGCAATGGCACCGCCATGCGGCAGCCTTGCGTGGCGCATTGGATGCGCTGCCCATGCCCTACATCGAGATCGCCCGCTGCGATGCCGACGCCCTGGACAGCCACCTGCAACCACACCATGCCCCCGTCGCCCTGGTCTGCGGCAGCGGCGCGCGACAACTGTCGCTGGCCATCACCACGCGTCGCCTGCTGGCGCAGGAGGCCTGAGCCATGTCGATCTTCATCGTGCGTGGCCCGGAAGGCAGCGGCCCGTTGCAACAGGCGGCCGCCCCGTTGCCAGCAGCAGTGATGGCCGCACTGGTGCGGCGCGCACTGGATAGCGGCACCAGCATCGCCGTGCGTAACTGCCGCTGCGAGCAGGAGCTGATCGAGGCGCTGTGCGCTGCCGATCACGGCACAGGTGAAGTCACCCTGCTGGCGCCGGGTGCCTGCGTGCGCAGCACGCGCCTGCATCGCCTGCTGCCGCATCTGCACAATGCCTACGTCGAGGTACATGACGATGATGGACGCATGCAGCCGCCGGGGCTGCCCCACCACGGCAGGCGGCTGGCAGTGGCACGGGGCTTCCGCGCGCAGAGCTATGTACTGGCCCTGGAGATCGCACTGGAACACCTGGGCTGCAATGAGGCCGGCAACCGCGTCCACGTGGGCACCTGACCTCCCGCAGCACCCTTCTGGACGACCCGATGAAAACCCGCTCCGTGCCCGACCATGAGCCACGGTACTGCAGCCAATGCCATGGCACGTCCGCTGGCAGCAACGGCAGGCAGTACATCGCCAGCTACGGGGTGCATGTGGACGGCCACGCCTTCTGGTGGGGCCACCTGGCCCTGCACCTGGTTGATGGCGATGCCCTGTTGCAGGATCCACAGGCTTTGCTGGATGCCCTGTGCGCCCGCGCCGCCGGGCGCCATGACGTGGCCGCGGTGCAGATGCGGCTGGTCATGATCAGCCGCCTGTGACCAACTGCAATGACAAACGGCAGGGTTTCCCCTGCCGTTCGTCGTTTCACACAATCACGCTGGCGCGTGCTTACTTCAGGCCACGGTTGTGCAGCAGCGGCTCGACGCTCGGGTCCTTGCCGCGGAACTCGCGGTAGGCCGTCGCCAGATCACGCGTATTGCCGATCGACAGGATCTTGTCGCGGAACACCTGGCCGTTCTCACGGCTCAGGCCACCGTTCTCCTTGAACCACTCGAAGGCATCGTGGTCGATCATCTCCGCCCAGAAGTAGGCGTAGTAACCGGCCGAGTAACCGCCACCCCAGATATGGTCGAAGTAGCTGCTGCGGTAACGCGGCGGCACCTGGGCCAGGTCCACCTTGTAGCGCTTCAGCGCATCGGCTTCGAACTTGTCCACGTCCTGCAGCGGTGCGTCAGCGCCCTGCGTATGCCAGGCCAGGTCGAGCAGCGCCGCCGACAGGTACTCGGTGGTCATATAGCCCTGGTTGAAGGTCTTGGCCTTGGCGATCTTGTCGACCAGCTCCTGCGGCATCGCTGCCTTGGTCTGGTAGTGCTTGGCGTAGTTGGCAAACACCTTCGGGTCCGAGGCCCAGTGCTCGTTGAACTGCGACGGAAACTCGACGAAGTCACGCGGCACGCCGGTGCCGGCCACGCTGGGGTACCTGGTCCTGGAGAACATGCCATGCAGGGCGTGGCCGAACTCGTGGAACATGGTGGTCACGTCGTCCCAGCTCAGCAGCGCTGGCTGGCCGGCGGCAGGCTTGGTGAAGTTGCTGACGTTGTAGACCACCGGCTTGGTGCCGGTCAGGCCGTCCTGCTCGACGAACACGTCCATCCAGGCGCCACCGGACTTGCTGTCGCGCTTGAAGAAATCGGCATAGAACAGCGCCAGCGGCTGGCCGTCGGCGTCGGTGACTTCAAACACGCGCACATCCGGGTGGTAGACCGGCAGGTCCTTGCGCTCCTTGAAGGTCAGGCCATAGAGCTGGTTGGCGGCGAAGAAGACGCCGTTCTGCAGCACGTTGTCCAGCTCGAAGTAGGGCTTGATCTGCGACTCGTC
>NZ_DLJW01000088.1:0-42701 GCF_002477705.1 Stenotrophomonas sp. UBA7606
GGGGAGGGCTGGGGAGGGGTCGCTTGGCCCGGAAAGCCCCTGCCGAGCATGGCTCGGCACTACGCATACAACACCCGCCCTTACCTGGCTTCGTCTGGATCACGCACCAGATGGATGTCGGTCGGGGTGACCAGGGCAATGCCATTGGCCGCACTCTGCTGCAGCAGCTCAAACAACACCTCGCTGCGGGTGCCGTAGACACTGCGCGAGGACGACACATAGGCAAAGCTGTTCACCGCTACCTGGCCGCCGCTGATCGAGTCGATGAAGAACGACGGTGCCGGGTCATCCAGGATGGTTTCATTGGCGGCATAGATCGCCAGCAACAAGGTCCGCAGCTTGCCCACGTCGGTGCCCAGCGGCACCGAGAACTGCACCTGGATGCGGCCCAGTGCATTGGCCATGGTCATGTTGCGGATGGTCTTGGTGATCAGCTCCGAATTGGGCACGATCAGGGTTGAACGGTCGCCGACCTGGATCTCGGTGGAACGTACCGATATGCGCCGTATGTCGCCCTCCTGGTCGCCGATCTTGATCCAGTCACCAATCTTGACCGGGCGCTCGGCCAGCAGGATCAGGCCAGAAACGAAGTTCTGGGTGATCGCCTGCAGGCCGAAACCAATACCCACCGACAGCGCACTGGCCAGCAACGCCACCTTCTCGAAACCGATACCCAGCGCTGCCAGCGCCCACAGCCCGGCCAGCACGATGCCCAGGTAATGCGCCACGGTGCTGATCGAATTGCGTGCGCCGGTGTCCAGATCGGTCTTGGGCAGATAGGTCTCCACCAACCATTGCTGCAGCACGCGCATCAAGGCCAGGCCCAGCACCAGCACCAGCACCGCGCTGAAGATCGAGGCCGGGGTCAGCAGGCTGTCGCCGATCTTGATGCCGGCGGCCAGCCGCTCCAGCCAGCCGTACAACACGCTGACGTTGCCAAATGGCGCCACCACGGCGGTGATCCCCAGTAACACCAGGCCCACCCGCAATGCTGCCGACAGCAGCACCCCGCCCTGTTCCATGCGCGCCGCGGGCAGGCCGGTGGACAACCGCAGCATGCGTCCCATGGTGCTGTCCGGGGCCAGCAGCCACAACGCGAAGTCATCGGCAAAGCGCATCAGCAAGGTGGTCGCCAACACCACCACCGTGATCCAGACCATCTGCTGGGCGGTGAACATGGCGAAGTTGAGATAGCCCATCAAGGTGGCGACCAGCGCCGCACAGATCGTCAGGTAGCCACCCAGCCGCGCGATCACCAGCCAGCCGCTGCGCGGCGCCCTGGGCGTATGCCCGCCGCCGGCATCGCGTTCGGCCTGCGCCGCTGCCGCCGCACGACGCCGGTGCAGGCCGGCCAGCGTGGCCAGCATCAGCATGATCAGCACCACATAGGTCAGCGCGATCAGGCCATCCAGGGTGATGGTGCTGACCGCCGAGGTGCGCGCCGAGCGGTTTATCTCGCGCAGCAGCATGGTCAGCCAGGTCAGGCCCGCAGCACCCCAGGCGAAGCGACGCAGGCGCCCGGCGGCCAGGTCATCGATGTCGAGCAGTCGCCATGACGGGCGCTTGGGTACCAGCAGCGCTGCTGCCAGCGCACCGATGAAGGCCGCCACGAAGGTGGCCATCACGAAGGTATCGGCCACCGATTCCAGGCGTGGCGCGATCGCCGAGATCGCGCGCAGGCTGCTGACCAGTACCAATGCCGCCAGACCCGGCAACAGGGTGCCTACCAGCAGCAGCCACACCGCCAGCCCGGTGCGCCGCAGGCGACCGGCAGGTGCGCGTTCGGACGCGGCATAGCGGCGCCCCAGGTGGCGCAGCCACAGGCGCAGCGGAAACAGCAGTACCAGCGCCAGCGCAGCGCCCAGCAAGGGCGTACCCCAACCCTGCTTGGCAGCGGCTTGCAGCAGTCCTTTGCTGGCCTGCAGATACAGCGAGTGGACACGCCCCAGGTCGTCCGGCAGATGCTGGGCGAACTCGCGCCACAGCGCCGGTGACAGCGGCGAGCCAACCTTGCGCCCGAGCTGCTCACCAAACTGCTGCGCGCGCATCTTCTCGATCGATTCGCTGGCCTGCTTGGCGTCCTCGGCCAGCAGTTTGCCGCGCTTGATGTCGGCGTCCACCTGGCTGCGCTGCTGGCCCAACAGCTTGCGTTGGCGGGCGATGCCGGCGTCCTCGCCGCCCTCCGGTGCGGGTCCCAGTTGCTCGATGCGGGCATCAAGCTGGGTCAGCTCCGGCTGCAGTGCCTGCACCGCCGCCTCGGCGTCGCGCTGGGCCTGGGTGGCACGCTCGGCCAGGGTCTTGAGGGTTTCCGGCGCATCGGCATCAGTGACTGCGCGCTTGACCGCGTCAAACGCTCGCGAGGCCTGTTCGATGCGCACCTGCGGGGTCAGCTCGGCATTGCCGTCAGGGGCTGCCCAGACCGTGCCGGCCGACAACAGGAACACAAGCAGCACCGCACGCAGCGGCTGGATCAGGCGTTGGGCAGACAAAGCGACGCACCGGCTTGCGCGGACCACCGCGCCTGCCACGAACTATAAGCCAGCCGATGTGGGCTGCATGCGAACCCGGCGCACGGGCTCAGTATTTCAAGCCCAGTTCTGTGATGTGGTGGCGGTTGAGCTCGTAGATTTCCTGGAACTCTTCTTCAGTCAGTTCGTCCGGGGCATACACCGCCACCGGATCCCACTGCTGGGTGGTGGGCAGTGGTTGGCGGGGGCCGGCCCGCAGCGAAAACCCGTGGCCGTCGTAATCGACCACTTCCGGCAGTTTTTCCCAGCGCTCGCGCGCGTAGCGGTTCTGCCCTTTGAGCAGGATCACGATAAACATGGATATCTCCCGTCTACGGATGGCACCAGCCTAGCGCAGCACGCGCACGCCGGTGCGACGGCCTGCGCGTGCACGCCGGTACCGGTTCAGCGTGCCCCGAGTACACCCTCGGCAACGGCCACGAGTCCTTCACCGGGCTTGTCCTATAGCTGGTGCCCGGTATCTCCTGTCTGCGCTGATCGAGGCCTGCAATGCGTCCGCACCCGCCCCTTGCCACCGTGTCCGCAGTCGCCCTGCAGCGCTACCTGGGCAGCTGGTATGAGATCGAACGCCTGCCGGCACGCCAGGAGCCGGAGGCCGCCACCGACGTCAGCGCCCACTATTCGCTCAACCCCGATGGCAGCGTGCGGGTGCACAACCGCTGCCTGCAGCAGGGCACGCTGTATGAGTGGGTAGGCCAGGCCACCCCGATCGATGCCAGCAACAGCAAGCTGCAGGTGACCTTCACCGCCAATGCCCTGCGCTGGGTGCCGTTCACCCGTGGCGACTACTGGGTGATGCAGCTCGACGCCGGCTATACCACCACCCTGGTCGGCAGCCCGGACCGCCGCCATCTGTGGCTGCTGGCGCGGCTGCCGCAGATGGATGCAACCACCCGTCGGCACTACATCGCCTACGCCCGCCAGCAGGGGTTCGACGTGGACCAGTTGATCCACACCCCGCATACCGGCCACCCGACCGCAGGCTGAGCACGCATGGACCTGAAAAGCGGCTATCCGTTCTGGGCGGTACGCAATGGCCTGATGCAGGCTTTTCCGGCCTTGCAGGCCGATCTGCACTGCGAGGTGCTGGTTCTGGGCGGCGGCATCACCGGCGCGCTCATCGCCGACCACCTGGCCGCACACGGCCACGACGTTGCGGTGGTGGAACAACGTGATATCGGCTGGGGCTCAACCGCGGCCAGCACGGCCCTGCTGCAGTACGAGATCGATACGCCCTTGGGTGAGCTCGCCCGTCTGTACGGATTGGAAGCCGCCCTGCTGGCCTACCGCGCCTGTGACCACGCCATCGACACCCTGGCCACGCTGGCTGGCGAGCTGCACGGCGTGGACTTCGAGAATGCCGACAGCCTGTACTACGCCAGCCGGCGCCGCGATCTTGGCCCGCTGATCGAGGAATTCGAGCTGCGCCAGCGCCATGGCTTCGCGGTGGACTGGTATGACGCCGCAGGCGTGCAGGCGCACTACGGCATTGCCGCGCCCGCTGCCATCCTCAGCCATCATGCCGCGCGCATGGACCCGTATCGGATGACCTACCGGCTGCTGGCGCGGCTGCTCGCGCAGGGTGGGCAGGTGTTCGACCGCACCACCATCGACCATCTCACCGCTGGCCCCCGCAAAGTGGTCGCACGGACCAGCGATGGCGTGCATATCCATTGCCAACAGCTGGTCGTCGCCGCAGGTTATGCCAGCCAGCACTGGCTACGCCAACGGGTCGCGCGCAATCGCAGCAGCTACGCCTTCGTCACCGACCCACTGCCGCCCGAGGCACTGGGCGCAGCCCGCGACACCCTGCTGTGGGAGACTGCACGCCCCTACCTGTACCTGCGCAGCACCGCCGACCACCGGCTGCTGGTCGGCGGCGAAGACGACGCAGTGGACATACCCGCGCGCCGCGACGCACTGGTCGACCGCAAAGCGCGGCGACTGGCCACCAAGGCCGCCAGGCTGCTCGGTGGTCGGCCGCTGCAACCTACCTTTGCCTGGGCCGGCACCTTTGCCGAAACCGCCGATGGTCTGCCCTTCTTCGGCACCCACCGGCAATGGGGGCCACGGGTGCAGTTCGCCATGGCCTACGGCGGCAATGGCATCACCTATTCGACGATCGGCGCCAGCCTGCTGTGCGCGGCCATCGAGCGCCGCCGCCACCCGTTGGCGGAGCTGTTCGGCTTCCAGCGGCTGGGCTGAGCTGGCGGCAACGGCGACAGGCCGCATTCAAGCCGTTTCTGGTAGCGTTCAGATGGCCTGCCATACCGGCGCTGGCGCTTTGGAGCGGTCCCGTGAAGATTCGACACCTGCTGCTTGCCACCGTGCTGCTGGCCCCGTTGCCGGCACTGGCTGACGAAGCCACCCCCAGCGCGGCCGCGCTGGACCTGAGCGTGCCGCAGGCGCCGGTGCGCTACCTCGGTGACCCGAGCCTGCAGCAGGATGCCCCGGGCACCTACTACGGCGACCACAGCGGGCGCGGCCTGCCGCGCAAGCGCGTCGCCGATGACGCCCCGGTGGTGGTCGACGACAAGCTGCAGGTACACGGGGCGGTCACTACCGGCATCGGTTACTCCAAGGCCTTCGGCAACAGCCACTGGAGTGCGGTGGACCTGAACCTGGGCAAGAACTACACCACCGACGAAGGCAATACCCACCGTGTCGACGTGAACATCCACGTCAGCAAGGGTGACGGGGTTGGTCTGTATGGCCCCTATGGTGGCTACGGCCCCGGCCCTTGGGGTGGCTGGTAATCGCCCGGCTCAGGCAGTCGCCCGCATCCACACGCAATCCACCGCATCCAGCGCGATGTGCAGCAGCAGACCGACACCGAACAGGCGCGTGCGCCTGGGCACGGTAAGCCCGGCATACAGCAGGACCGCCGGCGCGGTATGCAGCGGATGGAAGCCCACGCTGCAGCGGTTGGGTGCATAGATCGGGTCTGCCAGCAGGTGGTCCAGGTCGATGATCCAGCCCAGCAACAGCAACAACCACGCCTTGCCGAACTGCGGCCGCCAGAACAGCCAGGCCAGCAGCGCCGGCACCGCGATGTGCAGGCACAGGTGCAGGATCGCGCGCAGGCTCATGCGGCTGGAGCGTCCAGCGAGGCCATGTCGATCACGAAGCGGTATTTCACGTCCGAGCGCAGCATGCGCTCGAAGGCCAGGTTGATGTCCTGCATCCGGATCTGCTCGCATTTCGGGTAGATGCCCTTGTGTGCGCAGAACGCCAGCAGCTCGCGGGTCTGCGCGATGCCACCGATCAGCGAACCGGACACCTGCTTGCGGCCGCGCACCAGCAGGCCGGCATCCAGCGGCGGCATCTCCTCCAGTGCCCCCACCAGCACCAACCTTCCGCCCACATCCAGCAACTTCACGTAGGGTGCCAACGCATGGGCCACCGGCACGGTGTCGATGATCAGGTCCAATGACGACGCTGCAGCGCGCATGGCCTCGGCGTCGCGCGACACCAGCACCTGCTGCGCGCCGAGCGCGAGCGCATCGGCGGTCTTGTCGGCGCTGCCGGTGATCAGGGTCACCTCGCAACCCAGCGCGGCGCCCAGCTTGACCGCCATATGTCCAAGACCGCCCAGCCCGATCACCCCAAGCCGGGTGCCAGGGCCCGCCCCATACTGGCGCAAGGGTGCCCAGCTGGTGATGCCCGCGCACAGCAGCGGCGCGGCGCGGGCCAGGTCCAGCGCGGGCGACAGCGCGATGACAAAGGCCTCGCGCACCACGATGGCGCGTGAATAGCCGCCCAGGGTCAACTCGCCGCTGACCCGGTCGCGGCCGTTGTAGGTCATGGTCACGCCGTGCCTGCAGAACTGCTCCTCGCCCTGGTTGCACTGGTCGCAGTCGCGGCAGCTGTCGGCCATGCACCCGACGCCAACTGCGTCGCCGACCTGGATGCTGGTCACTGCCGGCCCCACCGCGCTGACCCGGCCGATGATCTCGTGCCCGGGCACCATCGGGTAGCGCGCCGACCCCCAGTCGTTGCGGGCCTGGTGCAGGTCGGAGTGGCAAACCCCGCAATACAGGATGTCGATGGCGACGTCGTCGGCACGCAGTGCACGGCGGTCGATGGTCAGCGGCTGCAGCGGGGTGCTGGCCGACAGCGCGGCATAGGCAGGGGTGCGCATGGGGCGGTATTTCCGGTAATCCAGCGGGGCATTGTAGGGGGGCTGCGATGCGGCAGCGTTACACTATGCGGCCACCGGGCAGTTCCGCCGCGGTGGTCCTGGAGTGGCAATGATCAACAACGACGTACTGCGCAGCGTCCGCTACATGCTCGATCTCAGCGATGGCATGGTGGTGGATACCATTCTTCTGGCCGACCCCGCGTTCAACGTGGACCCCGCCCAGGTGCACGATTTCCTGCGCAAGGACGACGAACCGCTGTTTGAAACCTGCCCGGATGCCGTGCTGGCACGCTTTCTGGACGGTCTGATCTACCACTTCCGTGGCCGCGACGAATCGCAGCCGCAGCGCCCGCCGGAAAAGCGCATCACCAACAACATCGTGCTGAAGAAGCTGCGCGTGGCCTTCGAGCTGAAGGACGTGGACATGCATGCGATTTTCGAGAGCGCGGGCTTTCCGGTGTCCAAGCCGGAGCTGTCGGCGCTGTTCCGTCAGCCGGATCACAAGAACTACCGCGAGTGCGGTGACCAGCTGCTGCGCGCCTTCCTCAAGGGCCTGACCCAGCGGGTACGCCCGGCGGCCTGAGCCGGCAGGCAAAGCGCGCGGCGCTGCCACGCCCAGCGTAGGCGGTTCACAGGATGCGGTAGACGCGGGCCTTGGGCAGGTCTTCGTCCACCTGCAGGAACCAGCGCCCGGCAATGCCGGGGATCACCTCGATTTCAGGCGCCTGCAGGCGGTTGCGCAGGCGCATCTGGCCCTTGAGCACCTTCCACTGCTGGCCGTTTTCCAGCACGAATACCGTGCCCGGCTCCCAGCCGGTCACCTCGCCCTGCACGCGGCTGTGCACCGGGCCTTCTTCCAGACCGATCTGCATCGGGGCCGGCACAACACCGGCCGAGCTTGGCGTTGACGTTGGCGTGGCCGCTTCGGTTGCGCTGAGCATGCGGTTGAGCAGCTGCAGCTGCTGCGCGCTCAAGCCCACCTGCTGCAGCTGCTCGGCGCTGAGGCGGTTCTCCAGCGGCACGTAAGCGTGCTGTTGGCTCCAGGCCAGTGGCGTGATCAACAGCAGGGCAGCGGCAAGCAGCAGACGGGTTCTCATTCGTGGCGATCCTTCCGGCCGGTGCCGGTTGCGTCGCACTTTGCTGCAGTTTGGTTGCAGTGTTGTTACAGCTGAAGGCTGCCCTCACCCCAACCCCTCTCCCGCATGCGGGAGAGGGGCTCGTCTCGCGTGCGGTCGCAGTGCACTGACCGTTCTCCCTCGCGCGAAGTGAGCGGGCTGTTTGCGAAGCAAAGGTTCGCAGCCATTCGCACGACCTAGCGCCAGCGCAAGGGTCGGGTCGGGTCGGGTCGCGGAGCGGGGCTGGGCTGGGCTGGGCTGAAAGCAGGCTGGCTGGAAACCTCAAACCCAGGCGTTGGACAAAAAGAAAGGCCCGGCAGAGCCGGGCCTTGTTCGCAACATGACGCCAGGGCGTCAGCGCGTATTACCAGCTGAAACGCGGGCCAACGGTCCACTGCTTGTCGCCATCACGGTTCATCTTGATGTCGCCATTGATGCCCCAGTTCTGGTTCAACTTCACCTGGCCACCCAGGCGGCCGTAGAACTCGCCTTCCGGATTGATGCCGTGCTTCTTGGTGAAATCTTCGTAGCCAGCCATTGCATAGACTTCAGCATGGTTGCCGAATGCGGTGCGGATGCCGGCTTCAGCGCTGTAACCTTCGAAGTCGGCAGCCTTCACGTGCTTCGGGTCGAACTTTTCGTAGGCCACGCGGGCAACGAAGTCGGTGCTCGGGGCGATTTCCTTGTTGAAACCGGCACCCACGCGCCACTGGTCCAGGTCAACCTTGTTCAGGTCGATTTCCTGGCGGGTGTATTCGCCGAAGGCGTGGAAGTTCGGGTGGAAAGCGTAGGAACCCTTCAGGCCCCAACCGTCGGCGTCGCCACCGGCAGCATCGGTCTTGGCGTAGTCGCCTTCGACGTAGTTGTAGGACAGACCGTCAGCGGCGGAAGCGGCGAACGGAAGGGCGGCAACCAGCGCCAGGGCAATCAACGAACTCTTCATGGGTACTACCTCTGCATTACTGACTTGATGGCACGACAGCAAACAGCTGTCTGCGTCCGGATGTAAGTTTTCCGTTAGCCGCCCCAACAAACCCTGAAAATCCGCCTGCAATAAAACGTCGATTTTTTGCCTTTATTCAGGCGATTTCTGGCACACGCGTTGCGTGCGCACCTTGCTTCCCATTCATTTTGGCAAAACCGCACAATAATCAGCGGTGCCGTCTACCTGCGCCGATGCCACCAAAGGTGGTGGGCAAGGCGGCGCCATGCAGCGGTACGCCAGTCTCGATGTCACTCAGGATCGGACAATCCGGGCGATCGTCACCGGCGCAGCAGTTGGCCAATGCCTGCACGGTCTGCACCATGTCCTGCAGCTCGGCGATGCGTTGCTGCAGCACCTGCACATGCTCCAGCGCCATGCGTTTCACATCGGCGCTGTGGCGTGTGCGGTCGCGCCACAGCTCCAGCAACCCGGCGATGCGCTCGATGCTGAAACCCATGTCCCGCGAGCGCTTGATGAAACCCAGGGTGTGGATGTCGCGCGGGCCGTAGACGCGATAGCCGGCGTCGGTGCGCGCCACCGGCCCGATCAGGCCGGTGTCCTCGTAGTAGCGGATCATCTTGGCCGAGATGCCGCTGGCCTTGGCTGCCTGGCCGATGTTCATCCCCTCTTCCATCTGCATGCTCCTCAGCCCTGTTCCGGATTGAAGCGCTTTAGCCGCAGCGCATTGCCCAGCACGAATACCGAGGACAGGGCCATCGCCCCGGCGGCGAATACCGGCGACAGCAGGATGCCCCCCAGCGGGTACAACACACCGGCAGCCACCGGGATCAGCGCCGTGTTGTAGGCGAAGGCCCAGAACAGGTTCTGGCGGATATTGCCCATGGTGGCCTTGCTCAGCGCGATGGCATTGGGCACACCTTGCAGGCTGCCGGACATCAGCACCACATCGGCCGCTTCGATCGCCACATCGGTGCCGGTGCCGATGGCCAGGCCGACATCGGCCTCGGCCAGCGCCGGTGCGTCATTGATTCCATCGCCGACATAGGCCAGTTGCCCATGCGCGGCCTTGAGCCGGCGCACCGCATCGACCTTGCCTTCCGGCAGTACTTCGGCCACCACCTCGTCGATGCCGAGCTGGCGGGCGATGGCGTCGGCGGTGCGGCGGTTGTCGCCTGTGATCATCGCCACCTTCAGCCCCAGGCCGTGCAGGCGGGCAATGGCGGCGCGGGTATCGGACTTGATCGGATCGGATACGGCGATGATCGCCGCCAGGCGACCATCCAGAGCTGCGTACAGCGGGCTCTTGCCCTCCTCGCCCAGCCGCTGCGCGACGTCGGCGAACATCGCCACATCCAGGCCAAGTTTCTGCATGAAGCGATCCGCGCCCACTTCCACGCGCACACCCTCCACATCTGCTCGCACGCCGTAACCGGTCACCGATTCGAAGGCAGCAACCGCCGGCAGTGGCAGGTTCTCCTGCTGCGCGGCAGTGACGATGGCGCGGGCAATCGGATGCTCGGAGCGGTCTTCCACTGCGGCCACGCGCGCCAGCACCTCACTGCGCTGGAAGCCGGTGGCCAGCTGCAGGTCGATCAGTACCGGGCGGCCCTCGGTCAGCGTGCCGGTCTTGTCCACCGCCACTACCTGCGCCTCCTTCAACAGCTGCAGGGCCTCGCCCTTGCGGAACAGCACCCCCAGCTCGGCACCACGCCCGGTACCGACCATGATCGAGGTCGGCGTGGCCAGGCCCATTGCACACGGGCAGGCAATGATCAGCACCGCCACCGCATTGACCAGGCCAAAGGTCAGCGCCGGGTCCGGGCCAAACAGCAGCCAGACCACGAAGGTCAGCGCCGCCAGACCCATCACGATCGGCACGAACCACAGGGTGATGCGATCCACCAAAGTCTGGATCGGCAGTTTGGCGCTCTGCGCCTGCTCGACCAGACGGATGATCTGCGCCAGCACCGTCGCCCCGCCCACCGCGGTGGCGCGCACGCCTAGCACACCGGTCTGGTTGACGGTGCCGCCGATGACGCTGCTGCCCGGCGCCTTCTGCACCGGCACCGGCTCGCCGCTGATCATCGATTCGTCGACGTAGCTGTCGCCGTCGATCACCTCGCCATCCACCGCGATGCGTTCGCCCGGGCGCACTTCGATCACATCGCCGCTGGCGATCTGCGCCAACGGCAACTCCACCACCGTGCCCTCGCGGCGCACGCGCGCGGTCTTGGCCTGCAGCTTGAGCAGGCGCTTGATCGCCTCGGACGTGCGGCCCTTGGCCTTGGCCTCGAGCACGCGGCCAAGCAGGATGAGGGTGACGATCACCGCCGCGGCTTCGTAATACACATTGACCGTGCCGGCCGGTAGCAGCCGCGGCAGGAAGGTCGCCACCAGCGAGAAGCCATAGGCAGCCAGCGTGCCTACCGCTACCAGCGAGTTCATGTCCGGCGCGGCACGCAGCAGGGCCGGGATGCCCTTCTGGTAGAAGCGCCGGCCAGGGAATACCAGCACCAGCGTGGTCAGCACGAACTGCAGCAGCCAGCTGTTGCGGGTGCCCAGGCTTGCCGCGATGACATGGTGGAAGGCCGGCACCAGGTGCGCCCCCATCTCCAGCACGAACACCGGCAAGGTCAGTGCGGCGGCCAGCCACAGGTCGCGCTTGAGCACGCGCAGCTCATCTGCATGCCGCTGCGCCTGCTGGTCCTCGCTGCTGCCGCTGTCCTCGACCACGCTGGCGGAATAGCCGGCCTTGCTGACCGCCGCCAGCAGCACGGCGCGATCGGCGCTGCCCTGCACGCTGGCGCGCTCGGTGGCCAGGTTGACGCTGGCCGACTGCACGCCGGGCACGGCCTTCAGCGCGCGCTCCACCCGGCCGACGCAGGACGCACAGGTCATGCCTTCGATCAGCAGTTCCTGCGCGGCCGGTGCGGTTATCTCGTAACCGGCCTTGCGCACGGCCTGCAACAGGGCCTCGCGCGGCACGCTGCCGTCGGTCTGCACGCTGGCGCGTTCGGTCGCCAGGTTGACGCTGGCCTGGCTGACGCCGGGCACGGCCTTCAGGGCGCGCTCGACACGGCCCACGCAGGAGGCGCAGGTCATGCCTTCGATCAGCAGATCTTCACTGTGGTGGCCGGGGGCGGGCGTTCCCGGGCTGGCGCTGCTGCTCATGGTGGGGCTCCATGTCGTGGGTTGCAGGCACCTTAAAGCTTCCAACGATGGGAGGGTCAAGCACCGTTTAGCAGCTTGACCTTACCATCATGGGAAGGTTCAGACTGTCTACCCCGCAACGGAGAATCCAGATGAAACTGCATATCGAAAGCATGACCTGCGGCGGCTGCGCACGCAGCGTGACGGCCACCGTCAAGGACGTGGACCCGGCGGCCACGGTCGACATCGACCTGGCCAGCAAGGAAGTGAAGATCGAATCCAGCCAGCCTGTCGAAAAGTTCACCAAGGCGCTGGACGAAGCCGGCTTTCCGGCGACCTGAGCCGCCGCCCACGGCCGGCAGCAGGAAGCGCGTGCGCTCAGCGCACGCGCTTCCACACCTCACGTTCCACCCGGCGCTCGCCGTCCCAGCGCTCCAGCGTCCACACATCGCCTTCCAGCGTGTAACGGAAGCTGTAGCTGCCGCCATTTTCCAGCGGGTATGACGCCATCAACGGCGTTTCCACGTACTGCCCGGCATCGCTGCGGTAGGTCCCCGAGCCACCGGCCCAGAATTTGCCATCGCTGGTGGTGGTGAAGGCGAAGTGACCATCGGCCAGCACCTTGTTGCCGGCCAGTTTCTGGCTGGCGTAGTCCACCACCGCCCCTTCCGGGTTGATGAACTCACCGCCCTGCAACTGCCAGGCACCTTGCAGGCCATCGGCAGCCTGCGCGCTGGCCGCGCCCAGCAGCACTACCGCGGTGGCGAGAGAACGCAGCAGCATCGGCAACTCCAATTCGGATCGGGGCCGCATTGTGCGCAATGGCAGGGCCCTGGCGCCAATACCGATGCATCGGCAACCGTTGCCCGCGCCGGCGGCGCTATCATTGCCGCCACTACAGGCATCAACCACGGCTACAGCATGCAGACCCTACTCACCCCGGTATCGATCGGCGAGTTGATCGACAAGATCACCATCCTCGAAATCAAGGCCGAGCGCATCACCGACGCCACCAAGCTGGCCAACGTGCGCACCGAGCTGGATGGATTGTGGCCGTTGTGGCTGGGGCAGCAGCAGACCCGCCCCGCGCTGAGCGCGCTCAAGGACCAGCTCAAGGCCATCAACGAGCGCATGTGGGAGATCCAGGACCGGCTGCGCGAGAAAGAAGCCGCGCAGGATTTTGGTGCCGAGTTCATCACCCTGGCGCGTGGCGTCTACGGCACCAATGGCGAACGCATCGTGGTGAAGAACGAGATCAACCGCGTTGCCGGTTCCGCGCTGGTGGAAGAGAAGCAGTACCAGGGCGAGTAAGCGGTCGGCTCACGCCAACAGCAACAGCTACCCCCTCCCGACCTCCCCCCTTGGCTACGCCAAAGGGGAGGAGCGAAGCGGCAGTTCCGCCTCGCTTTCGCGTCGCCTGCTCAGAACGCCAGCTGCGCCCACAGGCCGGCCTCGTGGCTTTCCAGCCGCGATTTCGCTGTTTCCTGCCGTACCTGCTTGCCCACTGCCGACAACCGCAGGTGCTTGTTCGGCTTCCATTCCACGCCCACCATGCTGTAACGCTCGCGGGTGCGCGGATCGATATCCAGGCTCATGCGGGTTTCTTCGTGGCGGGTGAACAGCGCGTACTGCGGGCTCAACTGGTAACTGGCCCAACCCGACCAACCGCGCTGGTCGTCACTGCCCGGCTTGACCACACGGGTCCAGTCCTCGGCACGGAAGTACTGCGCGCCGACACGGCTACGCTCGCCCACCCAGCTGGCCATCGCATTCCAGCGCTGGGCGGTGTGCTCGCGCGTGCGCTCACCCGCGTCCTGCGCACGCGTGCCACGGTAGCCACCCACGGCAAGCTCAACGCCCTTGAGCGGCACCCAACCCACACGCGCCTCGATATCGGCACGGCGGCCCAGGCGCGGCTTCTGGAAGCCGCCGCCGGTCACCACCGACGCCGCATAGGTAAAATCTCCACGCGCGTACTGGCCGTGCACACCATAGTCGGCCGGCGCGCCCATCTTGGTGCGCGCGATCAGGCCCGCATCCACATACCGGTAGCCTTCGCGCGCCGATTCCTGCTGGATCCAGGGCGTGGGCGCATTGCCCAACCGCAGCCAGCTGCCCTTGCCGAAGCTGCGCTGCAGGTAGGCATGGCGCAACCACAGGTCACTGACATCGCTGTTGCGCAGCCACTGCACGTCGGTGGTCACCTGCGCCGACCAGTTCTGGTTGAAGCGGTGGTCAACGGTGATGAAGGTGCGCTTGAGATCCAGCGCCAAGCCCTCATCGGCCGTGGCGCGGCCATCTCGGTCGAGCTGGCTGGCATTGATGAAGATCTGCGCCGACACCGTGGTATCGGCCTGCTGCGCCGCTGCGGCCAGCGGCAGGCACAGGGCCAGCAACCCGGCAACAACGGTAGAGGGTGAAACGCATTGCATGGTGCTCTCCTGGCGGCCGTTGCCGCCCCTGCGATCAGTAACGCGCGTCCTTGGGTTTCTTGTCGCGCGGCCAGTCATTGGCCTTGCCAGCGAAATCCGGGCGTGGCTTCTGGGTGAAGTAATAGGCAACATCAACGGCCTCCTGGTCGCTGAGTTCGCCCTGGCCAAAGGGTGGCTCCTGGTTCACCGCCAGCGGCATGTTGTACTTGACGAAGGCGGCCGCCTTGTACAGGCGCGCCATGCCGGCACCGATGTTGAAGGAGTCATCCCCCCATAGCGGCGGGAACAGGTATTCATTGAACTGGTCCTTCATGCCCTCGCCATCGTTGCCGTGGCAGCTGGCGCATTGCGCCGCGTAGATCGCCTCGCCGCGCACCGGGTCCGGCTGCAGCGTCTGGTCAATCTCGCCCTCGGTACGGTCCGCCACCTTGCTGCCCTGCGGCATGCCCTGGCCCAACCAGTGCATGTAATCGAGCATGCCCTTCATCTCGGCCGAATCCACCGCCAGCTTGTGGCCGTTCATCGAACGCACGAAGCAGCCGTTGATACGCTCGGCCAGGTCGATCGGCTTGCCCGGGCGTGGCATGTAACGCGGGTAGTTGCCGCCGGTGTTGATGTAGTGGTTACGCAGCGCGAAACGGCCCTGCGCCATGTGGCAGGAGTTGCAGTTGAGGCCATTGCCGACATTGTCCGGCAGCAGCCGCGCGGTCTCGTTGAGCAGGCGCCGGCCCAGCATCACCGACTCGGCATTGGACAGGCCGGCAATCTCCTGCGCGCTGGGCAGCACGTGCTGGCCCAGCACCTTGCCCTGCTTGTCCAGCACATCCATGGCAGCCGGTGCGGGGGCGTCCAGGTCGGGATGGTTGTGATGGTGCCAGGCACCGGCCCCGGCCAGTACCAGCGCTGCCAGGGCGGCTCCGGCAATCAGCATTGCGTGCTTCATTTCGATTCCTCCACCGGCACGTAGTGCACCGGCTTGTCCGCCACCACGCGGCGCATGCGCGCGATGTCGTCGGCACTGACCGTGCTGGCATGGTTGCCCCAGCTGTTGCGGATGAAGCTCAGCACCTCGGCCAGTTCCTTGTTCGAGACATTGGCAAAGCCCGGCATGCTGAAGGCCATGCGGTCATGCACCGTGTCCGGCGTGCGGCCGCCGGCCAGGGTCACCTGGATCAACGAGCTGGGGTCGTCGGCGAACACGATGGAGTTGCCAGCCAGCGCCGGATAGATCCGCGGTGCCCCCCGCCCGTCGGCGCGATGGCAGGCCTGGCAATGCTCGGAATACACCAGCGCACCCGGCACGCTGTAGTCACCGGCACGCAGCTGCGCGGTGGTGGTGTCCTGGCCGGGCTGCCATTGCGGGGCGCGGCCTGCGCGCGCCGGCAATTGCTTGAGGTAGTGCGCCATGGCCTGCAGATCCTCGGCCGTCATGTGCTGGGTGCTGTGCTGGACCACGTCGGCCATGCCACCGAAGGCGGCGGTGCGATCGGTGCGGCCGCTGCGCAGGAACTCGACGATATCGGCCTCGCCCCACGTTGCCAGGCCGGTGCCTTCGTCGCGCAGGTTCTTGGCGTACCAGCCCTCCAGCACCGAACCGGACAGGAAGTGGCGGCTGCCATCCTCGCCCAGCGCCTTTTCCTGGAAGGCCAGGCCGCGGGGCGTATGGCAGGCGCCGCAGTGGGCGAAGCCTTCCACCAGATAGGCACCGCGCTGCGCCACCGTATCCATGCCGGGATCGGCCTGGAAGCTGCGCGGGCGCGCGAACATCAGCTGCCAGTAGGACAGCGGCCAACGCATGCTGGCCGGCCACGGAATGGTGGTGGCAGCATTGGCCTGGTCCACCGGCTGCACCGAGGACATGAAATAGGCGTACAAGGCCTTGATCTCATCGTCGGAGGTGATCGCATATGACACATACGGCATGGCCGGATACAGGGGCTGGCCATCGGCACGTACGCCGCGGCGCACCGCGCGTTCGAAGTCGGCATAGCTGTAGCCGCCGATGCCGTGCGCCGGATCAGGGGTGATGTTGGTCGAGTAGATTGTGCCCATCGGCGTCTGCATGCCCAGGCCGCCGGCAAATGGCTTGCCGCCGGGGGCGGTATGGCAGGCCGCGCAATCGGCCACATGCGACAGATAGGCGCCGCGCTGGATCAGCTGCGGGTCCTTGATATCCACCGTGCCCGGCTGCGCGGGTGCGAGCCACGCAGGCAGCAGACGTGCCCCACCATAAGCAGCGGCGAAGCCTATGGCCCCCACCAGGACGATCTTGGTTAATTTGCGCATGATCTCCGGCCGGGCTGGGTGCGGCGCCATTTTCTGCGCTGCGCTGTGCCTGCGCCCTGATCAAGATCAAACGCAGCCGCATGGCCGGGGTTTGCACCGATGCGGCAAAGTCCAGGCAAAGATGATGGCGGGCGCCAGGCGTGGCTCGGAGTGGCACGCCTGCTGCAGTGAGCGACGGGCAACAAAAAGGCCAGGTCGATGCCTGGCCCTGCGGGTTTACTACGTGTGTTGTGTCAGCGTTTGTCGGCTGTGGCCTGTGCCATCTGCAACGGCACCGTCTTGATCGAAAGGCATTCCGGGCAGACCCGTTCCAATACCTTGATCACCGGCGCGTATACCGCCTTGCACCGTGTGCACTGGACCCTTCCAGTCGTGTTGGCTTCCATAAGCCTCCCTCTTTTTCATTCCAAGCAGACACATATGAGGGATGGAAGCCGGGAATTCAAGCCTGCAAGCTGAACAGCCCGCTGAAAACCGCCGTGCCTACTGCGTTGCACCCAGCACGTACAGCAGCACCAGCAGGGCAAGCACGCCGGCCAGCACCGCGAAGAATATCTTCCATGCGCTGTAAGGGCGCTCGCCAGCCAGCGCACCGGTGTAGCCATTGGCCAGCACCTGGTAACTGCGCGCGCCGTAGGTGTAGGCGACCAGCCATACCGGCACCAGGATGTGCTTGAAGGTGCGCGCACTGTAGTTGGCCTGCACCTGCAGGTTGCGGTGCGTATCGCCGGGTACCTGGTCGGCACACAGCGCGCGGGTCTGCGCCTGCATCTGCGCCTCACCGCGCTGTGCGGCCTGGCGCAGGTCCACCTGGTAGCGCTCCACCGTCCAACCACGCACGAATTCGGGCGAGTACGGCTTCAGGTCACTGGTGGTCGGGAACTGCCCGATCTTGGCCAGCAGCTCCGGATGCACGCCCACCGTGCCCGGCACCAACTCGTCATCGAAGAAATGCTGCAGTGAGCCGGCCGCCGGCTCCCAGCGCGTGCGCTGTTCCTGGCGGGTCTGGGTGTTGCCATTGGAGTCGCGGTAACTGACGGTGACGTAGTAGTGGTAGCCCGCCTCGGCCGTCCAGCGCGCGGCAACATGGGCGTCAAACGTCCAGTACGGCAGGTACATGCCCTTGAGCGTATCGGTCAACGCCGCGCGCTTGAGCTTGTTCGGCGCAAACCAGCGGCTGCCATACCACTTGCGGATGCTGTCGCGCACCTGGCCATCGCTGATCTTGAAGGGCAGCAGGCTCTGCGGGGTGATGGCGTCGCCCAGCGACTGGTGATCGATGATGGACGGTGAGCCGCAGAACTCGCAGCGATCAGCCACCTTGCCATCGACGAACACCGAGATCGCATGGCAGCTCTGGCATTGCACCTCGCGCGGCTGCGCGCCGTAGCCGCGTTGCCCGGCGGGCGTGGCGGCCATGCTCTGCAGCATGCCAAACACCCCCCCCTGCGCCGACGGCGGCAGCGGTGGCGGCTCGGATTCCTCCGCCTGCAGCCGCTGCAAGGCGGCCAGCAGATCCTGTTCGACCACGCCGGCGCTGCCGTCGCCCACGCCTTCGGCCGCCGCCGACAGCGGCACGATGGTGCCGCAGTACGGGCAGGCCAGCGCCTGCTTGGCGGCATTCCATTGCAGATCCCCGCCACATTCCGGGCAGGGATGTTTGCCAACTGTTGCGTTGTTCATCAGCCGCGCAGGAACTCTTCCAGTGCCGAACGGGCGATGCGGGTGGCATTGCCGATCTTGCGCGCCTTCAGCTCACCGGCGGCAATCGAGGCCATCACGTCCTCCACCGACACCGACAAGGCCTGCGCGGCCTGCTCGGGGGTAAGTACGTCCAGCACCGCCGCATCCGCGCCGGCTGCCGGCAACGGCGGTGGCACCGCCGCGCCTGCAGCAGGTGGCGTGCCCTGCATGCTGCGCATCATTTCCTGCGCCATGCCGAAGCCCACCGCCATCTGCGCCGGCACTGCCGCGGCAGCAGCACCTTCACCGCCCTCGCCCATGCCGTGGCCCATCTGGTACTTCACGTAGTCGTTGAGGTTGCCGATCACGCCCATGCTGGAGCGCTTGTCGATGGCCTGCTCCACTTCCGGCGGCACCGACACGTTTTCCAGGATGAAGCTGGTGATCTCGATGCCGTACTTGCCGGACATGGCCGGGTTGATGATGGGCAGCAGCGCCTCGCCCAGTTCGGAGTAACGCGCGGCCACATCCAGTGCCGGCACGCCGGCCTTGGCCAGGGCTTCGGTGAACACGCTGACGATGCGCGAACGCATGGTGTCGGCAAATTCGTCCAGGCGGAAATTCTGGTCGGTGCCAGCCACTTCCTTGAGGAACTTCGGCGGGTCGACGATGCGGAAGTCATAAGTACCAAAGGCGCGCAGGCGCACCACGCCAAAATCGGCGTCGCGCATCATCACCGGGTTGGCGGTGCCCCACTTGTTGCCGGTGAACAGGCGCGTATTGAGGTAGTAGACATCGCACTTGAACGGCGACTCGAAACCGTACTTCCAGCCCAGGATGGTGGACAGCACCGGGATGTTCTGGGTGCTCAGCGTGTGCTTGCCGGGGCCGAACAGATCGGCGTACTGCCCGGCGGCGACAAACTGCACCATCTGCGATTCGCGCACGATCAGCTGCGCGCCATTCTTGATCTGGCGATCCTCGTCGGGCCAGCGGTAGGACAGCGTGTCGCGCGAGTCATCGGTCCACTCGATGATCTCGATCAGTTCCTTCTTGATGAAATCCAGAATGCTCATGCTCAGTCCCCAGTCGACAAGGCTGTGATTCTACGGCCGGATTGTTAAGAACGCGCGTGACGCCACGCAGACATCGCTGGGCGCAGCATGGCCGCATCTTCTGGACCTGCGGGTACGCCATGCGTGTACTGACCTTGTTGTTGACGACGCTGTTCGGGCTGGCGCTGGCAGTCGGTGGCGCCTGGCTGCTGGCCCTGCGCGGCAGCCCGTTCTATCTGTTCAGCGGCCTGCTGCTGTTGGCCGTGGCCTGGGGCCTGTGGCGACACCGGCGCTGGCCCACCTGGCTGTATGCCGGCTGGCTGCTGGTACTGCTGGCCTGGTCGTTGTGGGAAGCAGGCCTGTACTGGTGGCCGCTGGCCACGCGGCTGGGCGTACCGGCCCTGCTCGGCCTGCTGATGGCACTGCCGGCGGCGCGCCGGTCCAGCCCACACGGCTATACCGGCCCGGCCGGTTGGCCGGTGCTGCTGACCTCGCTGCTGGTCGCGGTAGTGGCCTTTGCCGGCATTCCACGCCACCTGCACGAGATCAACGGCAGCCTGCCGATGGCCATCGTCAATGCCGATCCGGCCCTGGGCGACAGCCCCCAGCCGGACGGCGAATGGCAGGCCTATGGGCGCAGCAGCTACGGCCAGCGCTACTCGCCGCTGGCACAGATCACCCCGGCCAATGTCGGCCAGCTGCAGCTGGCCTGGCAGATGCAGACCGGCGACGTGCGCCTGCCGCAGGATGTGGGCGAGACCACCTACGAGGTCACCCCGCTGAAAATCGGCAACACGCTGTACCTGTGCACCCCGCACAGTCTGGCGTTCGCGCTGGATGCCGACACCGGCAAGGTCCTGTGGAAGTTCGATCCGGCCGCCGGCATGGAGCCGCAGCGCCAGCACCAGACCTGCCGTGGCCTGTCCTATTACAGCGCGTCGGCCGCCGCTGCCACGCCGGGCAATACCGTAGCCACCTGCAGCAGCCGGATATTCCTGCCCAGCGCCGATGCCAAGCTGCATGCGCTGGATGCACGGACTGGCCAGCACTGCAGCGACTTCGGCAACAACGGCGTGCTCGACCTGCTGCACAACATGCCGTTCAAGCAGGCAGGCTATTACTACTCCACCTCGCCACCCTTGATTGCTGGCGGCAAGGTAATCGTCGCTGGTGCGGTCAATGACGACTACGCGATCAACTCGCCCTCGGGCGTGATCCGCGCCTATGACGTCCATAGCGGCAAGCTGCTGTGGAACTGGGACTCGGGCAATCCCACCCAGACCGCACCGCTGGACCCGAACAACCCCGACCAGGTCTACAGCCCCAGCTCGCCGAACAGCTGGTCGGTGGCCAGCGCCGACGAAGCCCTGGGCCTGGCCTATTTCCCGATGGGCAACCGCACGCCCGACCAGCTGGGCATGTACCGCAGCCCGGCCGAGGAAACCTATGCGTCCTCGGTGGTCGCGCTGGACATCGCCAGCGGCCGGGTGCGCTGGGTGCGCCAGTTCGTGCACCACGACCTGTGGGACATGGACACGCCCGCGCAACCCATCCTGCTCGACCTGGACCTGCCACAGGGCCGCGTACCGGCGCTGGTGCAGCCGACCAAGCAGGGCGATGTGTATGTGCTGGACCGCCGCGACGGCACGCCGCTGCTACCGGTGAACGAACGCCCGGCCCCGCAGCACGTGGATATTCCCGGCCAACGCGCGGCGCCCACCCAACCGTACTCGGCGCTGAGCTTTGAACCGCCGCGCCTGCGCGAAGCCGATATGTGGGGGGCCAGCCTGATCGACCAGATGCTGTGCCGCATCCAGTTCCGCCAGCTGCGCTACGACGGCCGTTACACGCCGCCCACCCTGCAGGGCAGCCTGGTCTATCCGGGCAACTTCGGCACCTTCAACTGGGGCGGCGTGGCGGTGGACCCGCGCCGGCAGGTGATGTTCGGCATGCCGACCTACCTGGCCTTCGTATCCAAGCTGGTGCCCAAGCACGAAACCGGCGGCCGCGAAATGAACAAGGGCGAGCATGGCCTGAACGAGAACAAGGGCGCGGACTACGCGGTGGAAATGACGCCCTTCATGTCACCGATCGGCGTACCCTGCCATGTGCCGCCGTGGGGCACGGTGGCCGCTGCCGACCTGCGCACCGGCAAGATCGCCTACCAGCACCGCAACGGCACCATCCGCGACCTGTCGCCGGTCCCGCTGCCGATCCGCATCGGCGTACCCGGCATCGGCGGCCCGCTGCTCACCTCCACCGGCGTGGCCTTCCTGAGCGCGGCCACCGACGACAACTTCCGCGCCTATGACCTGGCCAGCGGCAAGGTGCTTTGGGATGTGCGTATTCCGGCCGGCGGGCAGGCCACGCCGATGACCTACCTCAACAGCCAGGGCGAACAGATGCTGCTGCTGGTGGCGGGCGGTCATGGTTCGACCGGGACCAAGGCAGGCGACTATGTGTTGGCGTACAAGCTGAAGAAGTAGCGGCCTTGGCGGCTGAAGCAGGAGCAGGAGCCCCCCTCCCCAACCCTCCCCTTGCCTCCGGCAAAGGGAGGGAGCACAAACAACAGCTCCAGCGCCGCACACTCCGCCCCCTCCCTTGCGCAGCGCGCAGGGGAGGGTTGGGGAAGGGTGCTTTCGCAGTGAACCCAATCAGCCCAGATCAATCCGCGGCACGTCGTACCAGACAGCATCCGGGAAGCGCTTCAACACCCAGTCGCGAATGAATCCACGGCTATCAGCCGCAATCACCTCATCGCTGCTGTCATCGCGGCTGTTCCAGGCCACGCCATGCAACGCGATGCCACGCGCGGCCAGCGCCTCCAGCGACAGCAGGGTGTGGTTGATGCTGCCAAGCCGCCCGGATGCCACCAGCAACACCGGCCAGCCTTTCTGCGCGACGTAGTCAATCGTCAGCAACTGCTCGGTCAGCGGCACCATCAGGCCACCGGCACCTTCGATCAGCACGGTTTCGTACTGTGCCTGCAGCCGCGCGGTAGCGGCCTCGATCGCGGCGAAATCCAACGCACGCTGCTCCAGCCGTGCCGACAGATGCGGCGAGGCCGGGTAAGCAAACAGCGCCGGCATCGTGGTGCCGTCACGGTCCGCCTCGAACAACCCGCAACCCATGATGCGCCGGTGCAGCAGGATGTCATCGGAGGCGGCCACGCAGCCGGTCTGCACCAGCTTCTGGGTAATCACGTCCTGGCCCTGCTCGGCCCATTGCCGGGCCAGCCAACCGGTCACCACGGTCTTGCCGATCTCGGTATCGATACCGCTGACAAAAACGACCTTGCCACTCATGCGCGCATATCCTCTTCCTGCAGGCTGGCCACCAGGGCCACCATGCCTGCGCACAGCTGCTGCAGCTGCGCATCATCAATCACGAACGGCGGCATCACATACACCAGCCGGCCAAACGGCCGGATCCAGATGCCCTGCGCCAGCATCCGCTGCTGGATGCGATCCAGCCGCAGTGCCGCATTCAACTCGATCACGCCGATGGCGCCAAGCACGCGCACATCGGCAACCTGCGGCAATCCGCGTGCCGCCGCCAGCCCCTGTTGCAGGCCGCGTTCAATCGCCGCCACCCTGCCCTGCCAGTCCTGCGACAGCAGCAACTGCACCGATGCCAACGCCACCGCACAGGCCAGCGGATTGGCCATGAAGGTGGGGCCGTGCATGAACACGCCCGGCTCGGCGCTGGCGATCACGTCGGCCACCTCGCGCGTACACAGCGTCGCCGCCAGCGTCATATAGCCGCCGGTCAGTGCCTTGCCGACGCACAGGATGTCCGGGCTTATGCCGGCATGCTCGCAGGCAAACAGCTTGCCGCTGCGGCCAAAGCCGGTGGCGATCTCGTCGCAGATCAGCAGCACATCATGCGCGCGGCACAGCTGCGCCAGCTCGCGCAGGTACTGCGGATGGTAGAAGCGCATGCCACCGGCGCCCTGCACCACCGGTTCGATGATGAAGGCCGCCAGTTCATCGCCATGCTCGGCAAACAGCTGGACCAACGGTGCGACGTCGGCCGGGTTCCAGGCTTCGCCATGGCGTGTCTGCGGTGCGGGCACAAACCGCCGTGACGGCAGCGCACTGCCAAACAGGCCGTGCATGCCGGTAACCGGGTCGCACACCGACATCGCGTTCCAGGTATCACCGTGATAGCCCGAGCGTGTGGTGGCGATATTGTTCTTGCCTGGCTTGCCACGCGCCACCTGGTATTGCACGGCCATCTTCAAGGCCACTTCCACCGACACCGAGCCGGAGTCGGCATAGAAGATTGCATCCAACCCGGCCGGCACGATCTGCAGCAGCTGCTTGCCCAGCGCGATGGCCGGCTCGTGGGTCAGGCCACCAAACATCACATGCGACATGCGCCCGAGCTGGTCCAGCACCGCCTGGTTCAGCTGCGGATGGTTGTAGCCGTGCACGGCGCACCACCACGAGGACATGCCATCGATCAGCTCGGTGCCATCCTCCAACTGCAGCAGCACGCCTTGCGCACGCGCCACCTTGAGTACCGGCACCGCACCACCGAGGGCGCTATAGGGGTGCCACAGGTGTTCACGGTCAAACGGGTCGATCAGCATTTCCAGCACACCACGCCGCCGGAAGGGCGGCTTGCAGGGGGCGTACCTTACCGCTTGCGCGGCTGGCCTGCATGCATCAGCGGCAACGGATCCAGCGGGCCGTCGCTGCCATAGATGCCGTAATGCAGGTGCGGCGGGGTACCGCGCGCATTGCCGCTGTCACCGACAAAGCCCAGCACATCGCCTGCCTGCACGATACGGCCATAGGCCAGGCCCGGCACCCAATCCTGCAGGTGCGCGTAGTAATGGCGCTGCCCGCCCGGGCCGATCACCCACACCTGGCGCCCACCCAGGCCGCTGTCGCGCACCGCCGCCACCACACCCTGCGTGGCCGCCAGCACCGGCGTGCCGCGTTTGCCGAAGATGTCCACACCGTGGTGCTTGCGGTCACGCCCGCGCGGTGCGCCAAAGGTAGCGGCAATCTGCCGTGGCGCGATGCCCTGCACCGGCACCTGGATGGCCGTCGGCGCTGGCAGGCGCGCAAGCTTCCAGCTTTCACGCGCAACCACGGCATAGGGTTGTTGCCACAGCCAACTTGCCCCTGTCGCCAGCAGGATGACGAACAGCAACAGCAGCACCCAACGGGTGTTACCGGAACGCAGCGCAGAGTTCATGGAAGTGCATCGAAGTGGGCCATTTGGCCGATACGCTAGCAGCAGGAATCGCGCTGTTTCCAGCGATTTCTGCGTCATTTCAAACTTCAAACCGGCTTCACAATCAGCACATATCCAGCACATCCGCCGCGAGCAGACTGCCGCATCCTGACCCCGTTCCAGGACCGCGATGCCACTGCTGGATCTACTGTCGCCGCTACTTCTGCTTTCGGCAGCGAGCTATTTTCTGCTCCTCATCACGATTGGCCGCCTGAGCCGCATGATGTTCGACGCCATTGCCGTCTTCAGCCTGATTGCGCTGTTGATGGCGTTCATCGCCGCGCAGGGCATGGCAGCTTTGCAGGTTGCCTGCATGCTGTTGCTCCACCCGGCCATCAGCTTGATCGCACACCGGTGTCTGCACCAGCGCGGCGACAACGCCTTGCCTCCTCGCGGGCGATGGCGGGTCTTGCCTCCCGCCATCGCTGCTACCGTCAACGCCCGGTCACGGCCTGCAACTGTTGCGGATAGCGTTCGCCGGCCACGGTGATTGCGTCCAGCGCCTGCTGGATGGCCGCCATGTCGTCACTGTCCAGCTGCACGTCGGCCGCGCCCAGGTTTTCCTCCAGCCGGTGCAGCTTGGTGGTGCCGGGGATGGGCACGATCCACGGCTTGCGCGCCAGCAACCAGGCCAACGCGATCTGCGCGTGGCTGATGCCCTTGCGTGCCGCCAGGCCACCAATCACCTCGACCAACTGTGCATTGGCGCGGCGGTTGGCCTCCGAGAAGCGCGGCAGATTGGCGCGGAAGTCGGTGGCCTCGAAGCTTGTGCTCGCGTCCATCGCGCCGGTCAGGAAGCCCCGGCCCAAGGGGCTGAACGGTACGAAGCCGATACCCAGTTCTTCCAGCAGCGGCAGGATCTGCTGCTCCGGCTCGCGCCACCACAGCGAGTACTCGCTCTGCAAGGCCGCCACCGGCTGCACCGCATGGGCGCGGCGGATGGACTCCACGCCCGCCTCGGACAGGCCAAAGTGTTTGACCTTGCCTTCGGCGATCAGGTCGCGCACGGTGCCGGCCACGTCTTCCATCGGCACCGCCGGATCCACCCGGTGCTGGTAGAACAGGTCGATGCGGTCGGTGCGCAGGCGCTTGAGCGAGGCCTCGGCCACCGCGCGGATGTTCTGCGGGCGGCTGTCCACCCCTTTGCTGGCGTCGGCGTTGCGGAAGCCGAACTTGGTGGCGATCACCACTTCGTCGCGGATCGGTGCCAGGGCTTCGCCCAGCAGGTCTTCATTGGTATACGGGCCATAGACCTCGGCCGTATCGAAGAAAGTGACACCGCGCGCGTGGGCCGCGCGGATCAGGGCGATGCCCTCGGCGCGCGGCACGGGCTGGCCGTAGGCATGGGTCAGGCCCATGCAGCCCAGGCCCAGTGCCGACACCTGCAGGCCACTGTTACCCAGTACACGTGTTTGCATGGTCATGCTCCTCAAGCGTCTGCGGCCAGCGATGCCATGTCGATGACAAAGCGGTAGCGCACATCCGAGCGCTCCATGCGCTCGTAGGCGTGGTTGATGTCCTGCATGCGGATGGTTTCGCAGTCCGGCAGGATGTTTTTCTTCGCGCAGAAATCCAGCAGTTCCTGGGTCTCGCGGATGCCGCCGATCGGCGAACCGGCAATGCGGCGGCGGCCCAGCAGCAGCGGCACCGTATTGGTCTCTTCCATCGGCCCGATCTGGCCAACGATCACCAGCGTGCCATCCACGTCCAGCAGCGGCAGATACGGATCCAGCGCGTGCTTGACCGGCACCGTGTCGATGATCAGGTCAAAACCATTGTTGGCCTGCGCCATCGCGTCCGGATCACTGGACACCAGCAGGCGGTCGGCGCCCAGTTCCAGCGCATCGGCCTGCTTGGACGGGCTGCGGCTGAGCACAGTGACGTCCGCGCCCAAGCCCACCGCCAGCTTCACCGCCATATGGCCCAAGCCACCCAGGCCGATCACGCCAACGCGGCTGCCCGGGCCGACGTTCCAATGCCGCAGTGGCGACCAGGTGGTGATGCCTGCACACAGCAGCGGCGCCGCACGTGCCAGGTCCAGGCCTTCGGGCATGCGCAGGCAGAACTCCTCGCGCACCACCAGGTGCTTGGAATAGCCGCCCTGAGTGGGCGCGCCACTGATGCGGTCGGCCCCGGCATAGGTGCCCACCATGCCTTGCCGGCACAGCTGCTCCTCGCCACGGTGGCATTGGTCGCATTCCATGCAGCTGTCGACCATGCAGCCGACCGCGACGTGATCACCCACCTGGTAGCGGCTGACATCGGCACCCACGGCAATCACCCGGCCGACGATTTCGTGGCCCGGTACGATCGGGTAATAGCTCCAGCCCCAGTCATTGCGCGCGGTATGCAGGTCCGAGTGGCAGACGCCGCAGTAGAGGATTTCCATCGCCACATCGTTGCCGCGCAGCGCGCGGCGCTCGAAGGCATAAGGCGCCAGCGGCGAGGTGGTATCGAAGGCGGCGTAGCCGTAGGTTTTCATGGGGGAGCCTTGGGGTCGGGAGCAGCAAAGGCTGCCAGTCTAGGCAGGCGCAGGTGACGGAGTAAGCCGCGCGGGCAGGATGCGGTAATGAGCACAGCTCATTAATCCGTGGCGCCAAGGGCCACGAGGGTAACGGGGCGCCCGGGGCCTTGCTAGCCGCTGCGCAGCGCGGCAATCACCACCTGCAGCGCGCGCGAGGACTGGCGGCGGCTGGGGTAGTAGGCGTAATAACCGTCATAGGGCTCGCACCAGTCCTCCAGCACGCGCTGCAGGCGGCCCGCGGACAGGTGCTCCTGCAACATGTCTTCCGGCAGGTAGGCCACGCCCGCCCCGGCCAGCGCCGCGCGCAGCGCCGGGGCGCTGGCATTGAAGGTCCATTGCCCGCTGACCCGCAGCTTGCACGACTGCCCGGCCTTGTCGAACTCCCACGGCAGCAAACCGCCATGGGTAGGCAGGCGCATACCGATGCAGTTGTGCGCAGCCAGCTCCTGCGGCTGCCGCGGCACGCCGTGCGCGGCAAAATATGCCGGCGTGGCCACCACCGCGATGCGCTGGACCGGGCTGACCGGCACCGCGATCATGTCGCGCGCCAGTTGCTCACCCAGGCGGATGCCGATATCGAAGCGCTCGGCGACGATGTCGGTCAGGCCGTAGTCCACGGTGAGCTCCACCTTCAGTTCCGGGTAGTCATCCAGCACCGGCTGCAGGCGCGGCCACACGTACAGATCGGCGGCATGACCGGCGCAGTTGATGCGCACGGTGCCCGCCGGCCGGTCGCGGAACTCGCCCATCATCGCCAACTCGTCCTGGATCTCGTCCAGCCGTGGCGCTACCGACTGGTACAGGTGCTCACCGGCCTCGGTCATCGCCACGCTGCGGGTGGTGCGGGTGAGCAGGCGGATGCCGAGCCGCGCTTCCAGCGCCCGCACGGTATGGCTGAGCGCGGACTGCGACACGCCCAGCTGGGCCGCGGCGCGGGTAAAGCTGCCTTCGCGGGCGATGCTGATGAAGGCCACCAGGTCGTTGAGGTTCTCGCGGGGCATGCACGGCGCCTGCGGTGGGGGTGCGCCCATCTTCGGCACACGGCCCGGTCACCGCAATGCACCGGGCCGTGTCCATCAACGCCGGTTCATCCGGCAAGGCCTAGAAGCTGCCCTGCAGCGCCACTTCCCAACGGCTGCCCGCGTAGTGGTCACCCAACAGCGCGCGTGCATGCTGGTCTGTAGTGTGTGCGCTGAGGCGCAGCTCCAGTGGCGCGGCCAGCGCCCAGATCGCACTGAGCTGTCCATGCGCATAGCCACCGCCGGGGGCATCCTGCAGGCGGTAGTAGCCAGCCAATGCTTCCATGCGCAGCGTATCGGTCAGCGGCAGGCGTGCGCCCAATTGGCTGTAGAGCCCATCCTGGCGGGTCGCCAATGCCTGCGCCGACCAACCCAGTGACAGCCAGTAATTGTTCTTCCAGGTCAACGTGGTGTTGAGCTCGGTCCAGTTCAAATCCACCGTGGTCGCCGGGTAGCGGTAATGCAGCAGGTTGGCATCCAGCGCCAGCTCAGTACCCAGTGCGCCGGTCCAGCCAACGATGAAATCCAGTTCACTGCTGGCATGGGTCTGCGGTGCGAACTCCACGCTGGAGCCGGACACCGCCGCGTA
Organism: Stenotrophomonas sp. UBA7606; assembly: GCF_002477705.1. Classification (NCBI taxonomy): domain Bacteria; kingdom Pseudomonadati; phylum Pseudomonadota; class Gammaproteobacteria; order Lysobacterales; family Lysobacteraceae; genus Stenotrophomonas; species Stenotrophomonas sp. UBA7606. The sequence goes on from NZ_DLJW01000088.1 coordinate 28,716, forward strand.
CAGGCCATTGTCGCCGGCCACGCGGAACCCCGCCTGCACCGCCGCATTGCCCTGGCTTTGGGTGGAGCCGCGCCAGACGTAATCGCTGGTCAGTGCGGCGCTGCCACTGAGTTGTTGTGCGCCGACGCTGGCCGTGGCGGTGATGCCCAGCAGCAGCGTGGAAAACAGGAAAGAACAGCGCCGTGCGCGGCGCAGCGTGTGCGTGGTGTTCATTGCGTATCCGTTGTGACCACGCACCCTGCGTGGCCTGCGGAAAGTGTGGGTGTGCGGCCCGTAAAGGCGCGATGGCGGCCAGCAGGCCGCGCATCAAATCCACGTAAAACCACGCCCAACCATCGCGTGCATGCTGTGCGCCAGCGGTGCATCAGCAAGCGGCCATGCCGAGCCTGCTGCTATGGCGCAGCCGCCTGCGCGGGCGCGAACACCGCCCGCTGCGCGCCTTTCGGCATCGGCTCGGCAAACGCGGGTTTGATCGGAACCGGGCCGTCACCCGGCTCGCAATGGGTGATGCGCCACTGGCTGGGCTTGAAGCGCGCCTGCGCGCCGTCAGGCTCACCGGTGAGGAACTCGGCCTGGATGTCGTAGTCGATCAGTGGCGTATGGAACCAGGCATCCTCGCCCGCCTTGCAGTCGATGAAAGCCCGCGCCGGGTCCGCCACCCAGTCACCTTGGTCGCCGTCGTAGTGATACACCGGCTGGATGCGCACGTCGCGGCTCAGCCGCAGCCGGCCCGGCGACACCGTAAGCGCATCAGCCCATACCCCGGCAACCTGCAGCGGTTGCGGGAAGACCACCCCGTCCAGGCCACGCAGGCCGAGCGGCCGCTGCGGCTCGCCGTTGTCGAACACGTCGCGTCGGTTGACCAGGCTGCCCTTGGGCACGCGCAACTCGCCAAACTGGAAATCACGATCCAGCACAAACTGCTCGCGACTGTGCCGATGCCAGGCGGCAATAGTGAACTCACGCTGGAACTGCAGCGTCTTGAAGCCCAGGAAACCCACCCAAACCGCCATCACCGCCACGAACAGGCAGGCAATACGTATCTTCCAGCTGAAGAACGCGCGCCATGTGCCCACGCGGCGCAGCCGGTACTGCAGGGCATGAATGACCAGCACCACCGCGAGCACTCCGCCCAGCGCCGGCAGCACGAACATCAACAGCAACATCTGCCAGGAAATCAACGGACCAGGAATCATCACACGCCATTCGCAACGGGAACCCGGCCATCCTACCCGGCCCATGCCCTGCGGGCATGAGCGCCAAACCAATCCGCATCAAGCGTGCAGACAAGGCACAGTTTCGCTGGCCGCCAAGCCTCAGAATACGCGCTCCGCCCAATCGCCTTGCCCTGCCATGAAGTCCGTCAGCTCCGCCCTGCAGCCGCTACGCAACTGGTTGAGCATCGAGCGCAACCAGACCAGCCACGGCGAGAAGTGGATATCGGCCATCGGCGCGTTGATCGGCATCAGCGTGGTCTACCAGCTGACGCATTGGTGCTTCCCCCACGGCTTTGGCAACCACGCCGGTGGCGCGATCCTGCTGGCGTCAATGGGCGCAAGCGCGGTGCTGGTGTTCGCCGTGCCGCATGGCGCGCTGTCGCAACCCTGGGCAGTGATTGCTGGCCACCTGGTCTCGGCCTTCATCGGCGTCAGTTGCCAGCTGCTGTTCCCGGAGCAGGTCTGGACCGGTGCGCTTGCGGTTGGCTTGGCGGTGGGCGCGATGCATTACCTGCGCTGCATCCATCCCCCCGGCGGTGCCACCGCGCTGGCGGCGGTGATCGGTGGCGGCGAGGTGCACGCACTCGGCTACCACTACCTGCTCACCCCGGTGGCGGTGAACGTGGCCGCCATCCTGCTGGCCGCCGTTGCCTTCAATGCCTGCTTCGCCTGGCGCCGCTACCCGGTGCACCTGCACCGTCGCCATCAGCGCACTACCCCGGTGGCCTCGGCGCAGCGCCATGTGGACCTCACCCAGGAGGACTTCCACGCGGCTATCGGCCAGCTCAACTCCTTCGTCGACATCACCGACGAAAGCCTTACCGAGCTGCTGGAGCTGGCCAAGCAGAACGCCGAGCGCGACGCCCTGCACCCGGCGGTCATCGAACCTGGGCGTTACTACAGCAATGGCCGCCTGGGCCGTGCCTGGAGCGTTCGCCGCATTTCGGTAACACCGGCCTTGGCAGGCCCCGACTCCGACCGCCTGGTCTATGCGGTGGTGGCCGGTGACGGCAGCGGCGATATCGGCCATGCCAGCGCCGAGGAGCTGCGCCGCTGGGCGCGCTTCGAGGTGACGTTGCGCGACGGCGGACGCTGGGCAAAGCTCGGCACCGACTGAGCGCGCACCGACGGCATCGTCAGCACGATGTTCAATACGCGGTTGCAGCCGTCAGTTGGCCACCCAGCGACCACCACCGTGCGCGCAGCTCGCTGGCAGCGACGCCAGATCCTCAGCGGAACGCTCGTAGTAGTAGCCGGCAAACGCGCCCCCGAACACACCTTGGCAGCTGCCTTGCGACGGCGACGGGCAGGCATCCATATAGGTCACCTCGCCGGCCTTGCCGCCCATCTGTGCCGAGCCCTGTGCCAGACCTTCACAGAGTCTGCGCAGATCCTGCTCACGCCCGCCATCGAGCACCTGCACACAATCGCGCGAGCGGATGCGCTGGCCCAGCAACTGGAATTCACCAGCAATCATGCAGGCCTGCAGCCCTGCCGGTGCCGCAGCATCCTTGTGCACTACGTTACTGTTCGGCTCGGCGGGCGCCGGCGCGCTTGCCGGTGGCGGCGTTGCCGCAGCTGCAGCCGCGGGCTCCGGATCTGCAGGCGTGGGGCTCTTCCCGCAGGCCGCAAGCAACAACAGACCGGCAAGCACAGCACCGTGACGCAACATTCCTTCTTTCATCGTCCAGCCTCCCTGCATGGGTGAATAAGCCCCGGAGCATAGGCCATCCACGGCTCGAATACCTCTGTGGGCGCGCGGATTACGTGCGCGGCGCTGCCAGCGCTACAGCTGCAACCACCCCAATACAGCCGAAAACGCCTCGATCGGCAGTCTACAGACGGTGCTCTGCTGCACACCAAACCAGTTGCATCCCACCCACCCAAACGGCATCAGCAGCAGCGCGATGACAAAGGCATCGGTGAGTGCATTCCAGTGACGTCCGCGCACCAGCTGCAACAGCAGATCAATGCTGAAACCCAGCAGCATCAGCAAGGCCACCGCCCCCAGCAGCAAGGCAATGCCCAGGCCGGTATCACCCCGATGCGTCTGCCCGGCGGCGTGCGCAGCCGCCAGCCGGGCATACAGCAACAGCGCGAGCAACGGCAGCAGGAAGGCTGCCAAGCGGATCAGGATGGAGCCGGGATAGCGTGCCCACGCCGGTGGCCGACGCGGCTCAATCACGTTGCGGCGCACCCAGCGGAAACAGCTGCCGGTAGCCGCGCGCCTCGTCCACCGCGCGGGAAAACGACGGCCGTTGCAGCAGGCGTGCACGGTAGGCCTGCAGCAGCGGATAGGCGTCGCTGATGCGGTGCGTCCAGTCAGCGTAGAACAGCGCCGGCGCAGCCGCACAATCGGCCAGCGAGAAAGCGTGGCCACAGGCCCAATGCTTGCCCGGCAACTGCGCTTCGCACCAGGCATAAGCCAGTTCCAGCTTTTGTTCGGCAAAGCCGCGCGCTTCTTCGCGTTTGTCGGCATCGCCGCTCAGTGCCCCCGCCACCGCATGCTGCACCGGGCTCATCACATGCAGATCGAAGAAGCGGTCGTGGAAGCGCACGTCCAGGGCCTGCATCGGCGCAGCGGGCAACAACCCCACCGGGCCGGGGTGCTGCAGCTGCAGGTATTCGATGATGATGCTGGTCTCCACCACACTGCGCTCGCCATCCAGCAGCAGCGGAAACTTGCCCAGCGGCCAGCGTTGCAGCCACTGCCCCACATTCTCAGCCTCCTCCGGGGCAATCAGCCGGAACTCGAACGCCGTGGCGTTCTCGTAAAGCGCGATCAGCACCTTCTGCGTGTAGGAGGAAAACGGATGACCGTAGAGTACGAGCGACATCACACCCTCTCCGTTCAATGCGCCTGAAAGCGCCGGAATGAATTTGGCAGCGGCCGTGGTGGACTACACCTGCGGTACCGGCTGGGCGGCGACTGTAACGCCATTGACGGCCGGTGCCGCACAGTCGTCAACCGCTGCTTGCCCGGCAAAGCGCTCGGCCAACCAGGCCAGCACCGCGTCCGCCGATGCGATGGCGGTGTTGGCATGCCCGGTATCGGGCAAGCCCAGGTAGCGCACCGTGGCGCCGCTTTCGCAGCTGCGGTTGAAGAAGCGGCGGGTCACCGGCGTGGCCACCAGCCCATCGGCATCGGACTGCACCAACAGCAAAGGTGCCATGCCCTTGCCCAGCGCGGTGATCGAGTTGCGCGCCATCAGCGCGTCCCAGGGTGCACGCCCACCCAGATCGAGATTGCCCAGCCGCGCGCGCAACCGCAGCAGCCGCACCAGACCCGCGGCAGAGAACGGATCGCCCTCGCAGCCTGCTGTGGCGCGGTCGATCACACCTTGGGTGGTGCGATTGGCGATGGTCGCCAGATCGGCGCCATAGACCTTGGCCCAGCTGCGCGCGGTGAAGGCAGTGAGCAGGCCGCGTACCGTGGTATCGGCATGCTGCATGTTCTGCGCAAGATCGGTGGGCGGCGACACTGCGGCAACCCCCAGCAACTGCAGTTCAGGTGCATAGCTGCGCGCCCGCTGCGCGGTGAACAACGCAGCGTGCCCGCCCTGCGAATGCCCCCAGGCAACAAAGCGACGGCCAGCGCCGGCGGGGGCAAAGCCGACGGCCGCCCGCACCGAATCCAGTACCGCCGCGGCCGCAGCATCACCGGCCAGGTAGGCATGCGGCCCGCGCGTGCCCAGGCCGGGGTAGTCCGTGGCCACCACCACCCAGCCACGTGCCAGCATGTCCGCGAGGTCCGGGATCTGATCCAGGCTACGGATTGGCGTGCATGCGGGCTCGATGCCGACCGTGCCGTGCGCCCATGCCACCACATTGCGGCCCTGCACCGGGCTGGCGCCGTCAGGCGCAACCAGCACACCGGTGGACGGCGTGGGATCGCCATCCACGTCGGTGGTTTCGTAGCGGATCCGCCACGCCCTGGCGCCAGCCGGCGCAGCTTCCATCGGCGTGGCCTCCAGCAACTTGCCAGGGGTAGCCAATGCGGGGGCCGCCTGCAGCAACGCTGGCAGCGCGAGAACGAGCAATAGACTGCGCAATACCGCGATCATCATCGGCGCACTCCGCCCCGGGGTGCGCCGATGCTAGCCCAATCCGGTTGCAGGCGGTGGATCAGCGCTGTGCCCTGCCAGCCGCGGATCTGCCTGCGCGCGGTGCGGCGGCTTTGGGTTTTGCCGCAGCCTTCTTGACGGCCTTGCTGGAAGCCTTTTTGACTACCTTTTTAGTGACCTTCTTCACTGCTTTCTTCGTCACCTTCTTGGCTGCCTTGGCCGGCGCCTTGCCCATCGCCACGCCATTGACCCGGCTTGCCTCCACCACCTGGCCGCCACCATGCAACAGCGGCCGGGCCTCACCCTCGGCTTCCACCTTGCTGCCGGGTTTCAGCGCCAGCTTGCGCATGCCCTCAGGACGAGTGTGGATGAAGTCGCCACTGTCCAGCACCACCCCGTTGGCCTCGCCATGACGTGCATAATTCAGCCGCACCACTTTGCCGCTGTAGGTCCGCCCGCTGCCTGCGGGTGCGGCCTTGGTGCCGCGCCGGCCCATGGCGGGCAGCTTGTGCAGCTGGTACAGCGGGTGCGCGGCCGGCCCCTTGTCGGACGGCGGCAGTTCGGCGGCCAGCGCAGCGACCGTGGCATCGGGCGCCAGGCCGGCCAGATAGGCCGCCGATGCGTGGTCATCCTTGTCCAGCACCAGTTGCAGCTGGCGGCTGCCCACCCGTAGCAGGGCCCCCTCGATGCCGCCCTTGGGACCGTAGATCAAATGAATGATGTTGCCTTGCAGGGTAACGCTGTCGTGCCTGGGCATGCGCGGTCCACCGGTAGGGTCTTGCCGCCATCATCCCCCAAATCGCCGGGACGCGCCGGACTCGGCTGCCGGCGGTATGCCGTCATCCGGCAGGCCATGGTTTAGGCTGCAGCGCACCCCTCCAGAACCCGCGCGGATGCCACATGACCACCCTCGCCGAGCTGGGCCCGCGTATCTGCATCATGGGGCCGTCCAACAGTGGCAAATCCACCCTGGCCGTCGCCATCGCGCGGCAAAGGCAGCTGCCTGCCGTCCACCTGGACCAGCTGTTCCACCTGCCGCACAGCAACTGGCAGCCGCGCCCGGAAGCGGACTTCCTGCAACTGCATGACGCCGCCATCCAGCAGCCGTACTGGGTGATGGAGGGCAACTATTCCCGCGCCCTGCCGCAGCGCCTGCAACGCGCCACCGGTTTCATCCTGCTCGACCTGCCCACCCCGACCAGCCTGTACCGCTACTTCCGTCGCACCTGGCTCGAGCACGCCCGCCACGGCGCACTGGCCGGCAACAAGGACTCGGTGAAGTGGGAAATGCTCCACCACATCGGCGTGGTGACGCCGCGCAACCGGCGCAGCTATGCGGCCTTGTTCGGCAGCATCGAGCTGCCCAAGCTGCGCTTGGGCAGCCCAAGCGAGCTGGAAGCTTTCTATCGCGCCGAGGCATTGCAGCGCTGAGATTGCAGCGTTGAGTCGGCATCGCTTTGGCTGCCAGGCAATCGAGCGCCGCGCGTGGCAGCCGTGATGGAACCCGTTGGCGGGGCAGCGCGGTAACTCCGCGCTGCCCACGGTCCTGCATCAGGACAGACCCAACACCTGCGTCTTGAGCTCCTGCTGGCATTGCTCACCGGACTGTTTCAGGCGCTGCTTGAGTCCCTCGGCACCGTTGTCGACCAGTTGGTCGTAGCTGGGGGCATCATCGGTGTTCTCCGGAACGCGCGCGCAAAAGCCTTCGGCCAGAAGCTTGCCGCTGCGGGTATCGACCAAGCGCATTTTCACGCTGTAGATCACCCGGTAGTTGTTCCAGTCCGTTGGGAAGTAGACAAAACTCCAGTTCACCGTCTGCACGTCCAATACCAACCCGCCATCCGGGTACTGTTTGCGGATGCCTGCCGCATCGCTCGCATCCAGGGTGCCGTTGGCCAACTTCACCGGCACGGACAACTGCCCAGCAAGTGCCTCACCCAACCCGTTGGCGATCGCGATGGCCGGGTCCTCAACCTGGTTTTCCCTGACAATCGTATTGCCAGCAGAGATCATCGCCGCGGCGCCGATCAAACCAAAGGTCGCCTTGCCTGCGGTCATGGCACTGAAGGAAGGGGCCTCGCGGCGGGTGACGGTCACGGTCTGGTGCCCGCCCGCCTGCAAGGCGGGAACGTCCGCCTTTACCGTCTTGGTGCTGACACAGCCTGGCAACATGCAAACGACGAAAAGCACCATGAAAACATGCCGCATAGATCCCCCTGTTTGATGGTTGAATGCCCCGCATGCCGACCTTCCCCAAGGATATGGCAGCGCCGGTGGCGATGGATCATAACGGGATTCCGATAGATCCAAGCGGCAGCAGGTGGGTTTTTTTGTACCGGCGGACGGACAGCCTCCAATGGAGAAGGGCGGATTGCTCCGCCCTTGGCCAGGTCGCCGTGCACAGGTGCGTGCGCCCCTTTGGATTGCCGCTGTAAGCGGGACCGCTTGCGCGGCGAGCCTGCTTACAGTTCGTCGTCGCAGGTTGAGCCATCACTGCGCAGCAGGCTGGCATCCACCGGCGCGGTGTCGTCGATCAACTCGCGCTGCTCGGCGCTCGGATTGCCCAGCCACCGGACCTTGCAGCGCGACAACAGGCGGCCAACCAGCCGCGTCTGCTCGGGTTGGTAGAGCATTGCAAGCTGGTGGGTACCGCATTGGTGCGCCTGGCAGGCGGTGTAGAACCACCATGTCTCCCGCCCCAGGGTCTTCGGCACGCCGGGGCCACTGGGCCCGCTCAGCAGACGCTCGCGTTGCGAAGGTACGTCCGGATCGGCGATATCGCCCTGCGCGGCTTCCTTCATCAGTTCGTCGAACGCGGCGGTCACCTTGGCATCGGCACGACCGCAGTTGTCCACGGTATTGCCGCCCACCAGGGTGAAGAAGTGCGTTGCCAGCGGCGCTTCCTCACAGCTGGGTTCGTAATCGAATGCCGCAGGCGTGGGCGCATCGTCCTCGGGCTCCCCTTCTTCGTAGGGGGAGGATTCGCTATCCGCGATCCCGGCTTCGGGATCGGCATTGGCCTGCACCTCGGGTTGTGGCGCTGCTGCCGCAGCGGCAGCTGAGCCCTGCGCATCGTCGGCTGGCGCCTGCGTGCAGCCCAACAACAAACCCATCAACAACGACACCCACAGAATCCGGACTTTCATGCACACCCCAAACTGACCAATACGATGCTTCCCTGTCATTCCGTCTGCAGCGCAGGGGAATGCGCGGATTGTACCGGCTGCTGCGGCCCGGGCAGCACCATCGGGGACTGCTGCCACCGTCAGTTGTGCATGCGCGTTTGAAGATGGGGCGAGCTATCCGGCGCAGTTACTGTCTGTACTGTCTCACGTGGAATATTCGCTTTCTGGTCGTGCGACCGACAAACCTCTTCGACACAACCGACGTCGACTCTGGGCTTCAATGCGGAGCAGTCACGCTGACCCGCGCTCTTTTCAGCTACCGAAGCGCTGCGCGTAGCGGCTGACTACGTCCATGTTCTGCCGCGCCACTGCCTGGATGTCTGCGGCAACCTCTGCTTCGGCTACCTGCTGCCAGAACTGCACCGCCACCCGCGCGGCCCAGGCAATGAACGGCGCTTGTCCGCTCCTGCCCGGCGCATTGATGCTTACCGGTGCCAGTGCGCGAATATTTCCACTCTGCGCGGATGGCGCCATATACATCGGCAACATGTCATAGGCCGGGCATAGCGGCAGCGGGCCACGGTCGATCAGGTGGAAACCGATGTTGCCAAGATGCATGTCGGTATTGCCGATGAACCTGCCGAACCAATGCAGCCGCGCCATGGTCTCGGCGGCGTCCTGGGTGATCAGTCGCTGGCCGACAAGCTGTTCGCCAGCCACACCCCAGTCACGTGTTCCCTCGCCTACGAAGGCCGCATCCAACGCCAACAGCGAAACAAAGCCGCGCCTGCCCAAGACGTCCGTGCGATCAAACCGCTCCACTTCCAGGAACACGTGGTCATCGCTGCGAAGCAACTGTGTGCGGGAAGCGGAAACGCCTGCTTCCCGCAGCGTGGTCAAAGCCAGATGCTCGCAGGTGAGCAGATCCGCCCAACGCGCGCCCACCGGGTTCACCGCTGGCAGCGCGAACTTGACCAAGGCGGCGTAACGACGGGCAGCGCTAACAACGGTTGCCGTGAACTTGGGCTGCTCACCGCCGGGAGATGAGCCCACATCCTCGCCGTCGAGCGCCTCCTTGGCGCGAATGGCATAGATCTCCAGCCGACGGTTCATGTCCACCTGGTCCGGTGGCGCATCCACATCCCGCAACGCACGGTCGATGGCAGCCTGCCCCAACAGCAGGTCGCCGATACTGGTGCCGCCGTGCAGGATGCCGAGCAGGTTGTCGCGTGACTGCCAGCTCTTCAGGTCGACGGGCACACCCAATGCCCGGCCCAGGCGATGCGCCATGGAACGACCAAGGAAGCCCTGCGGGCGCACGTCGTCCAGAAACCAGGGCAGTCCCGGGAAGTAGCCCGCCGGACCATCCACTTGGTGCATGAGGTTCGGGCGATCACCCGTGGGCTCGAAAAGGAAACGGTCTCCACGCAACGCATGCAAGGTACCCAGCTCTTCCATGTTCGCTTCCGGGCCCATGCGGTAAAGCGGCCACCTGTTGGGCCGGACCAGCGCAGTAGCCACGTAGGCCGTGGCGCGCGCCTTGCCAACCCGGCGCACCCGGTCACCGGCTTCCGCTACCAACCGCGACAACACGGGGCGGGAAACGGCCAGCTTTTCGACCAACTCGCCGGCCGGCACCGGATCGCCACTTTGAAGCAGATCAAGCAGTTGCAGGACGCTAACGGAGGAAGGACGGGCCATGATCAGCGCTCGTTTCTTTACGATTCAAGAAACGATACTTCTCATAACACTCAATTTCAAGACATTGATACAGATAGATATTTTATTTGAATCCGTCACAACCAGCGGATAATTTCTTTACGATTCCCCTTCCGTCACGTGCGGCTATCAAGCGCCTGTTGCCGCGGTTCCAACTGACTCTGGAGAACCAAGAGAACGCTTCCGACGAGCGCCAGCGCGGCAAACCGACTCTCACTCCTGTTTTCGCATGCATTGATCGAGATACTGATCGAAGGTGCGGTCGGTCGCTCGGCCCCGCCCGTTTGAGGAAGGAGGCGGACCCATCCCGGGTAGCGGCGGTACATGCGGTCCTGGGCGCGGCGTTTGCGCTTGGGAACAACGCCGGTGTGCAGCAAGCAGCAGCGCGCATCTCTGCTTGGCAGCAACTCCAGTTTCATCAGACCGGACGTAGGCTCTGATCAAACGAAGTCCGCCTATGGAAGTCCGACATGAAGTCAGTGACCCAAATGCTGCTGCTGATTGGCCTCGCCTGCGGCAGCATCCTCACCGCTGCTGCCCAACAACCGGGGTCTGCCGCCTACAACTCGGTCTACCTGCCCGCACATGGCGTTGGCTACACCCAACGCAACAGCAACGCACGCCAATGGGGCGCGTTCGCCTCGGGCAAGCACTCGGTCGTGGGGTGGACCGTGGACGGCAGCTCCGCGCAGGACGCCAGCGACAAGGCCGTTGCTCCATGTGAGGCGGCCGGTGGCGAAGACTGCGGCCTGGAGTTCACCTTTGGCGATCAGTGCGCCGTGGTGGCGTCCGGCCCCGAGGAGTGGCACTGGAAGACGGGCAATGACAACCTGGACAAGCTGAAACGCCAAGCCCTGCGCCAATGCGGCAGGGACTGCAGCATCATCCGCGAAGGTTGTGCGCTTCCCCAGGATTGAGGAGCGACGCTCCATCCTGCGACGGCCAGGGGCAGATTGGAAACCCGATTCCAGCCGCCATTTCGTACCGGGACGTATCGAAAGAACACCGCATTTCATTACGATTCAAAACCAACGCCCAAGCGCCTTTCGCCCCAATACGGATCCGGCCACCCGTGTCCGCGGGCTGTTGTAGCCCGGGTAAGCGCAGCGCACCCGGGGCCGCATGAACCCAGATACCAGGCAGGATTCGCGATGCGTTGGTGCGCCGACACTGAGCAATCCAGCAGCCGAACGCATTGATTGATTCCCCAAAAGCCCCGGGTGCGCTGCGCTTACCCGGGCTACATCATTGCGGCATCAACCGCACTTGGAGTAGCCACAATTCAAGCAAGTCTGGCAGCCATCCATGATCACCAGCGCCTTGGTGCTGCACTTGTGGCACATGCTGGCGCTGGCCGGGAAGCTGCCGTTGTCGGCGCTTTCGGGGTCGGCTTCGGAGGCGACGGCAACATCAAGCGCTAGCCCTCCCCGGCCCTGCCCTTCGCTTTGCGAAAGGGAGGGGGCGAGCGCGGCGCTTTGCGCCGGCGCTGCGGTTACTTCACTGTTTTTTTTTGAGCGCTCTTCGAACTGCTTGCGCTTTTCGGCGATGAGGGCGCGCTGGTGGGCGCTCATTTCCGGGTCCTGCAGGAGGCCGATCGACTTCATGTGGTCTTCGACGATGGAGCCCAGCTCGGCGACCAGCGACGGCATGTACACGCCACCGGCCTTGAAGTAACCGCCCTTCGGGTCGAACACGGCCTTCATTTCGTCAACGATGAAGGTGACATCGCCACCCTTGCGGAACACGGCGGACATGATGCGGGTCAGCGCCACGATCCACTGGAAGTGCTCCATCGACTTGGAGTTGATGAAGATCTCGAACGGACGGCGCAGTTCGTGCTCGGTGCCCTGGTTGAGCACGATGTCGTTGATGGTCACGTAGAAGGCGTGCTCCACCAGCGGCGATTTGATCTTGTAGGTGCTGCCGATCAGCACTTCCGGGCGCTCGATGCGCTCGTGCATGTGCACGATGTTGTCGGCCGGGGACTCGTCCAGGGCGGCAGCCACCGGGGCCTTGGCCGCTGCTGCTTCACGGGCCTTGTCGTCCGGGGTGATGACGGAATAGCCCTTGATTTTCTTGTCGATCTTGACGGCCATGGTGCGAGTCCTGGTTATGCGTTGCTATACGGATTGGCAGCAACCCCGTCCCGAAGGACGGGGTGCGCGGTGCGGCTTACTTGCGGGCGGCCTTCTTGACGGCCTTCTTCACTGCGGTGGCCTTCTTGGCGACCGTCTTCTTGGCGCTGGCAGCCTTCTTGGCAACCGTCTTCTTGCTGGCGGCTACCTTCTTGGCGACCTTCTTTTCAGTGGCCTTCACCGTCTTCTTGACGGCGGCAACCTTCTTGGCGGCCTTCTTCTCGACCTTCTTCACTGCCTTTTTGGCAGCGGTGGTCTTCTTGCCAACGGCCTTGGCGATTTTCTTCTCGTTGGCCTTCACCGACTTCTTGGCGGCGGCAGCCTTCTTGCTGACGGCCTTGGCCACCTTCTTCTCGGCAGCCTTCACGGTCTTCTTGGCGGAGGCAGCCTTGCCGGCGGCCTTCTTCTCGACCTTGGCGATGGCCTTCTTGGTGGCAGCGCGCTTGCCGGCGCCCTTCTTCTTCAGATCAGCGGCCTCGGCCTGGGCATTGGCCTTGGCGGCCTCCAGCTTCTGGCGCATGGAGCTGACCTTCTTGGTCACTTCCTTCTTGGCGGCAGCGGTCTTCTTGGCCACGGCCTTCTTGGCGGCGGCAGCCTTCTTGACCACGGTCTTCTCGGCCTTCTTCACTGCCTTCTTGACCTTGGCCACCTGCTTCTTGGCGCCGGCCTCGACCTTCCTGGCACCGGTCTTGATGGCGGCCACGGCGTCGCTGGCGGTCACGGCGATGGTCTCGCCGACGTTGGCTGCGGTTTCTTTCACGTTCTCGGCAACCTGGGTTACGGTCGCGGTCACACCATTACCATTGCTCATATAGCCCTCCTCAGGGCATCGGGTCTTTACGTTGGCGATGCTATATCGAAGCCGATGCTACGTGGAACAAACGCGCAACAACCCGGTGGCGCTGGGACCACCGTCCTGCCCACCCGGCCGCGGCCGGGTGGGCAGTGAAGGCACTCAGAACTTGCCGTAGTAGCCTTCCTTGAGGGCGTCGAACAGGTTGGCGGCGGTGTGCATCTCGCCGTCGTACTCGATCTGTTCGTTGCCCTTGACCTCCACCACCTGGCCGTCTTCCAGCTCGAAGCGGTAGGTGGTGTTCTCCAGGTCCGCTTCCTTGACCAGCACGCCCTGGAAGGCGGCGGGGTTGAAGCGGAAGGTGGTGCAGCCCTTCAGGCCCTGCTCGTGGGCGTAGCGATAGATGTCCTTGAACTGCTCGTACGGGTAATCGGTCGGTACGTTGGCAGTCTTGGAGATCGAGCTGTCGACCCACTTCTGCGCGGCGGCCTGCACGTCCACGTGTTCCTGGGGCGAGATGTCGTCGGCGCTGATGAAGTACTCCGGCAGCTGGGCGTCGGCCTCGTCGGAGAACGGCATGGCCTTGGCGTTGACCAGCTGGCGGTAGGCCAGCAGCTCGAACGAGAACACGTCCACCTTTTCCTTGGACTTCTTGCCTTCGCGGATCACGTTGCGGCTGTAATGGTGCGCGAACGAGGGCTCGATGCCATTGGAGGCGTTGTTGGCCAGCGACAGGCTGATGGTGCCGGTCGGGGCGATGGAGCTGTGGTGGGTGAAGCGCGAACCGACCGTGGCCAGTTCTTCCACCAGCTCCGGGGCCACCGTGGCCACGCGCTGCATGTAGCGGCTGTAGCGGGCGTGCAGCACCTTGCCGGCGATCTTCTGGCCGACCTTCCAGCCGTCCTTCTTCATTTCCGGGCGCTGGCGCAGCAT
>NZ_DLJW01000122.1:0-11499 GCF_002477705.1 Stenotrophomonas sp. UBA7606
CCTTCTGCCAGATCACCGCGGCCACCGGACCATGGCGGAAGCCGCCCTCCTGGCCGAATTCATAACCGCCGTTGATCGCGACGGTCAGGTTGCTGCCATCCGGCGAGCCCTTGTGCTCACGGGTTGCCGGGCCAAGCTGCACCTTGCGGGTGACGTCGTAGCCCAGCCAGCTGTAGCTGACCTGGCCATTGACCCAGGCATTGTCGCCATACCAGCCTGCAAACAGGCCCAGCGTGGTGTCGTCCTGGGTGAAATCACCCTGGCTGTTGCCAAAGTCCGCGTCCATGCGGCCGTAACCGGCAAAGCCACCGACCACCATGCCATCGCGCGCCCAATCCACGCCGAACAAGCCGGCCGGTGCCATGCCGTCATACAGGTCGGCGTGGGCATAGCGCTGCATGTCACCCCGCAGGTTGCCCCACCAGCTCAGGCCATCGGCCGGACGCCCCGCCAGGTGGCTGCCCACCTGGTCGGCACGGGCACGGCCCGTGGTCTGCGCCGAGTGACTCAGGATCTGCTGCAGGCGGGGAGCCTCCAGCACCGAAATGGCGTACTGGCCGAGAATTTGGTGTGCGGCCGTGCTCGGATGCACGCCGTCGGCAAACACGTAGGTGTTGGCGGCATTGGGGGTTGCCAGGGTCAAGGGCGAGCACACCAGCGACGATGCCGAGGTACAGGCCATGTCGCTGACATTGGTGAAACCATAGGCGCCCGGCGAGGCAACGATCTCCTGCAGGATGGTGAAGGTATCCACCGGGATCACCTGCAGGCCAGCCTGCTTCAGGCCACCGAACAGCGCATCGTTATAGGCCTTTGCCAGAGCCGTGCCCTGCGCCATGCCAACCGCGCCGCCAGCGCGCGAGGACGGGGTCAGGCCGATATCGGGCAGGTTGGGCACCATCACGTACTGCGCGCCTGCGCCTTGCAAGGCACCCACGATACCCACCTGGTCAGCCACGGCTGCACCGATGGTGGCCGCAGCGGGTGCACCGGCGGCCACCGCGAACAGGTCGTTGGCGCCACCCCAGACGGTATACAGCGCATTGGCGTCGGCCTTGCCACCGTTGGCCGCCAGGTAGCTGGCCATCTGGGTCTTCAGCGAGGCGACGGGCTGCGCCGGCGTCCCCGGGGCCAGGGTCACGCTGCTGTCCACGCCGACGCGCGCACCGCCAACCGCGTAGTTGTCACCGCCCTGGCCATTGCCGTTCGGCACTGCATTGGTGCCGGAATGGTCCGCCAGATAGTCCGACCACACCCAACCCGGGTTGGTGGTGAAACGGCCGACCAGTGCGGCATTGGGATCCAACTGCATCAGCACCGGGCGGAAATGACCGGTGTCGGTCAGGCTGTCACCAAAGAAAACCGTCTTGGAGAACGGCGACTGGGCAAGCGCCGGAACGGCAGCCAGCGCCAGGGCCACAGCGACAGCGCTGCGCAACGGACGGAGGGAAAGCGACATGGGGGAACTCCTGAGGTGGGGAAACACCGGCGGCATACGCCGCCGCACGTTGTTATGGTTTCATTACCACGTAAGAGGCACACGCTGCGCTGCGACATGGCTGGCCGGCGGGCTGGGCTTTTACGCTGGCACTGGACAGAATGCAGCCATGAACATCCAGCTCAACGGCGAACAGCGCCAACTCCCCGCCCCCCTCTCCCTGATTGAACTGCTGTCAGAAGAGGGCCTGGGCCAACGCCGGGTGGCCGTCGAGGTCAACGGTGAGATCATTCCGCGCAGCCAGCATGGCGACCACCTGTTGCAAGACGGCGATGTGGTCGAGATCGTGCATGCCCTGGGCGGCGGCTGAAACGCCGCAGCAAGGTACGGTAGTGCCGAGCCATGCTCGGCAGGGGCTTCCCCAGCATTGCGAGCAGGAGCCGCATCAGCCGCGAAGCTGGCGCTCACAACGGCCTCAAAAGCCAACCCCTCCCCAACCCTCCCCTTGCCTGCGGCAAAGGGAGGGAGCTACAGCGGCGCGCTGCCGGCGCGCATGCAGGGCGCCGCCATGCGGCATTGGGGAATTCGGGCGTTACCGATGATCCGCTTTGCCGGGCGTGGCTCGGCACTACCCGGCTCCATGCTTGGCTATGCCGAGCGTGGCTCGGCACTACCGGGCTGCTGGCTTGGCGTTGCCGAGCCTGGCTCGGCACTACCGGTCGGCGGGATGGGTGATAATTCGGGCATGAATGCACATGTCCCCCCTGATTCGCTGGTCATCGCCGGCAAAACCTATTCCTCGCGGCTGCTGACCGGCACCGGCAAGTTCAAGGATCTGGAAGAAACCCGCCTGGCCACCGAGGCCGCTGGCGCCCAGATCGTCACCGTGGCCATCCGCCGCACCAACATCGGCCAGAACCCGGGCGAGCCCAACCTGCTGGACGTGCTGCCGCCGGACCGTTACGCCATCCTGCCCAATACCGCCGGCTGCTATACCGCCGAGGACGCGGTGCGTACCTGTCGCCTGGCCCGTGAGCTGCTGGACGGCCACAATCTGACCAAGCTGGAAGTACTGGGCGACCAGAAAACCCTGTACCCGGATGTGATGGCCACCCTCAAGGCCGCCGAACAGCTGGTCAAGGACGGCTTCGACGTCATGGTCTACACCTCGGACGACCCGATCCTGGCCAAGCGCCTGGAAGAGATTGGCTGCGCCGCGGTGATGCCGCTGGCCGCGCCGATTGGTTCCGGCCTGGGCATCCAGAACAAGTACAACCTGATCGAGATCATCGAGAACGCCAAGGTGCCGATCATTGTCGATGCCGGCGTTGGCACCGCTTCGGACGCAGCCATCGCGATGGAGTTGGGCTGCGATGGCGTGCTGATGAACACCGCCATTGCCGGCGCCCGCAACCCGGTGTTGATGGCCAGTGCCATGCGCAAGGCGGTGGAAGCCGGGCGCGAAGCCTTCCTGGCTGGGCGCATCCCGCGCAAGCGCTATGCCAGCGCCTCCTCCCCGGTAGATGGGCTGATCGGCTGATGACCAATCCCTTTGACAGTGCAGGCGCCAAGGCGCCGCCCAAGCCCTTCACCGTGACCGAAGGCCGCCGCGAGATCCGCAGCTTCGTGCTGCGCCAGGGCCGCTTCACCCCGGCCCAGCAGCGCGCCTTCGACGAGCGCTGGCCGCGTTTCGGCATCGATTTCAACGGCGAACCGCGCGACCTGCAGGCCACCTTCGGCCGCAACGCGCCCAAGGTGCTGGAAATCGGCTTCGGCAATGGCGCGGCCCTGCGTTATGCCGCGCAGTTCGATACCAGCAAGGACTACATCGGCATCGAGGTGCATGCACCGGGCGTAGGCCGCCTGCTCAATGCCCTGGCCGATGATGCCGCTGACAACGTCAAGCTCTACCACCACGACGCGGTCGAGGTGCTGGAGAAGGAAATCGCTGACGGCGCGCTGGACGAGATCCGCATTTACTTCCCCGATCCCTGGCACAAGAAGCGCCACAACAAGCGCCGCCTGGTGCAACCGGCATTCGCCCAATTGCTGGTGCGCAAGCTGCGCCCGGGCGGCCGCCTGCACTGCGCCACCGACTGGGAGGACTACGCCGAGCAGATGTGGGACGTGCTCGATGCCACTCCTGGCCTGGTCAACCGTGCCGGCCCGCGTGGCGCAGTGCCGCGCCCGGATTGGCGTCCGCAGACCCACTTCGAAACCCGCGGCCAGAAACTCGGCCACGGCGTCTGGGACCTGTTGTATGACAAGCAGGGAATCGAGAACGGGGAAACGGGAGTCGACGCATCATGACGTCGTCGCGCCCTCTGTGCCGCTACGCTTGCCCAGCACGTAACACGCACGAGGGCGCGGACCGCGTTGCCCATTCCCTATTCCCCATTTCCGACTCCCGCCACTGATGGATACCGCGCTGACGCTCACCACCGATATGAAGCTCGTGCTCGGGCTGGTGGGCTTCACCATGGCGATGTTCCTGTTCGAGCGCATCCGCGCCGACGTGGTGGCGCTGGTGGTGATGGTGGTGCTGGGCGTCACCGGCCTGATCGCGCCGGAAGAAATCTTCGGCGGCTTTTCCGGTAACGCGGTGATGAGCATCATCGCCACCACAATCCTCGGCGCAGGCCTGGACCGCACCGGCGCGCTGAACCGCCTGGCCGGCTGGTTGCTGCGGCGCTCGCACGGGCTGGAAAAACGCCTGCTGCTGCTGACCACCGCCACCGCCGGCTTGAACTCCTCGTTCATGCAGAACCCGTCGGTGATGGCGCTGTACCTGCCGGTCGCCTCGCGCCTGGCCTCGCGTACCGCACTCACCTTGAAGCGCCAGCTGCTGCCGATCTCGGCCGCCATCGTGATGGGTGGCGCGCTGACCATGGTCGGCAACTCCCCGCTGATCCTGCTCAACGACTTGCTGGTTTCGGCCAACAACAACCTGCCTTCCGGCACCGCCACCATCGAACCGCTGCGCATGTTCGCGCCGCTGCCGATCGGCATCGCGTTGCTGATCGCATCACTGGCCTACTTCCGCTTCTACGGCAGCCGCAAGCTGCAGGAAGAGGAAACCGAGAGCGAGGACGGCCAGGCACCGGCCCGCACCGAGAGCTATTTCGCCAAGGCCTATGGCATCGAGGGCGATGTCTTCGAGCTGCTGGTCACCGCCGAAAGCCCGCTGGTCGGCATGACCGTGGGCGAGGCCGAGAACCTGTTCGACGCACCCATGCTGCTGGCCCTGAAGACCGGTGATGACACCCGCCTGTCGCCGCCGGCGGACATGCGCATCTGGGTGGGCAGCGTGATCGGGGCAATGGGCCCGCGCCAGCAGGTATCGGATTTCGCGCAGAACCAGTTCCTGCGCATGTCCTCGCGGTTGAAGCAGCTGGGCGACCTGTTCAACCCTGCCCGCGCCGGTATTTCCGAGGCGGTGGTGCCGCCCACCTCCAAGGTCATCGGCAAGACTGCCGGCGAACTGCGCCTGCGCAAGGAGCGCGGCATCAGCCTGCTGGCGATCAACCGCGACAAGCAGGTGATCCGCGAGGACGTGCGCAACACGCCGCTGCGTGCCGGTGACATGCTGGTCTTCCACAGCATCTGGCAGGACCTCGCCGCCGCTGCTGGCAGCCGCGACTTCGTGGTGGTCACCGACTACCCCAAGGGTGAGCAGCGCCCGCACAAGTTCAAGATCGCCATGGCGATCTTCGCCATCACCATCATCATCGCGCTCACCTCGCACCTGCCGGTCGCCCTCACCCTGCTGACCGGCGTGGCCGGCATGCTGCTGACCGGCGTGCTGCGCATGGACGAGGCCTACGCCGCGATCAACTGGAAGACCATCTTCATGATGGCCGGGCTGATCCCGCTGGGCTGGGCCATGGACAGCAGTGGCGCGGCGGCCTGGATCGCCGGCCATACCATCGACAAGCTGCCCACCGGCATCCCGGTCTGGGTGCTGGAAATCGCATTGGCCTTGCTGACCACCGCGTTCTCGCTGGTGATCAGCCACGTTGGCGCGACGATCGTGATGGTGCCGATCGCAGTCAACCTGGCGTTGGCGGCCGGCGGCAATCCCACCGCGTTCGCGCTGATCGTGGCCTTGTCGGCCTCCAACAACCTGATGACCGCCTCCAACCCGGTGATCTCGATGGCGATGGGCCCGGCCAAATACACCCCGCGCGAGATGTGGCGGGTGGGCGGACCGCTGTCACTGCTCTACACGGTGATCGTGGTGCTGATGATCAACATCATGTTCTGAGCGGGGCGTGCCGGGGGGCAGCGTAGGCGGCGAAGCCCGTGACCTTGCCGGTCGTATTCTGCACAACAACCAGTCGCGATCTGGCGAGTGCGGGCGCCGGTCTGCCATCCGCCTTTATCGGCTTCGCGGCTTACGCCGCTCCCACATCGGGGTTGTGGGCCCGGCCTCAGCCGAGCAGCACCTTTCCGTCCTGTACCCGCACCGGCACCGCGCGCAGCGAGTCGCCCTTGCACGGCCCGGCGACGCATATGCCACCGTCAAGCTCGAACGAGGCACCGTGCACGGCACAGACCAGATGCCCTTCGCGGCTCTTCAGGAACTGGCCCGGCGCCCAGTCCAGCGCGCGCCCGGCATGCGGGCAGACGTTCAACCAGGCCCGCACCTGATCGCCATCGCGGTACAGCACCAGGGTTTCGGCATCGCCATCGATCACGGCCACGACCGCATGGAAACCCTGATCCGGCACTGCGGCCAGCGGGCAAAGTTCGATTCCGGAAGCGATGGCACTGGACATTGGAACACCAATACAAAAGAGCCCGTCATTGTCGCACGCGACTTCGTTGCCCAAGACGAAGCTGACTCAACCCCTTGTCGCCACCGCCTATTCATATTCAAATTAACGACAACTTCACGCAATTGACCCCACCGCCCCTGATACTCCGTCCCAGACTCAACGTCATCGAACTTTAATGAATATCCGTTACGTCCAATTTGCCAAGCTTCGCAACCTGTTCGAGCCGCGCAAACCGCGTAATCCGCTGGTGCGGATCGCCTTGGGGCTGCTGGGTATCGCCATTCTTGCGGTATTGGTGGTGGGCGGTGTGTTCATCGGCGCAGCCATGATACTGGGCGGTATCACCTGGAAGCTGCTGGGCACGCGCAAGGCCCGCGCCAGCGCCAAGTCCGACCCAACCGTGGTCGACGCCGAGTACCGCGTAGTGCGCAAAGCCGCCCTGCCACAAGCACGCTGAGGCCCTGTAGTGCCGAGCCATGCTCGGCAGAAGCTTTCCCGACAATGCCCCAGCCGAGCATGGCTCGGCTCTACCGCACGGCGAACCCCCTTACCCCTCTCCAGCCCGCCTCTTCGCTGCGCGCAAGCGAGGGCGCAATGTAGTGCCGAGCCATGCTCGGCAGAAGCTCTCCCGGTAATGCCCCAGCCGAGCATGGCTTGGCTCTACCGCACGGCGAAGCGCCTTACCCCTCCCCAGCCCTCCCCTTCGCTGCACGAAAGGGAGGGAGCGATGTAGTGCCGAGCCATGCTCGGCAGAAGCTCTCCCGCCAATGCCCCAGCCGAGCATGGCTCGGCTCTAGCGCACGGCGAACCCCCTTACCCCTCCCCAGCCCTCCCCTTCGCTGTGCGAAAAGGAGGGAGCGATGTAGTGCCGAGCCATGCTCGGCAGAAGCTTTCCCGGCAATTCCCCAGCCGAACATGGCCCGGCTCTACAGACGCGCCCTGCGTCCGCTAGACTTCTGCGTCGTTTCACCTGGACGCAACCATGACCGATCTGATCCCCGCCCTGCCCCAGCCCCGCATTCCGGTCGAGGGCGGCGGTACTTTCCCGGTACACCGCATCTACTGCGTCGGCCGCAACTTCGCTGACCATGCCCGCGAAATGGGCGCTGCCGTGCCTGCCGCCGCCGAACGCGGCCAGCCGATGTTCTTCATGAAACCGGCCGATGCCATCGTGGTTGGCAATGCCCCCATTCCTTACCCGTCCGCCACCGCCGACCTGCACCACGAAGTGGAACTGGTGGTCGCATTGGGCAAGGACGCACCCGCCGGCGTGCTCGCCGTTGAGGACGCGATGGCGCTGGTGCTGGCCTATGGCGTCGGCCTGGACCTGACCCGCCGCGACCTGCAGGCCGCGGCCAAGGCCAAGGGCGGCCCCTGGGATATCGCCAAGGGCTTCGATCATTCCGCTCCGGTCAGCACGCTGGTACCGGCAGCGCAGGTCGGCGATCTCGAGCCGCTGGAACTCTCGTTGGAGATCAACGGCCAGCTGCGGCAGAAATCCACCTTGGACCAGATGATCTGGAACGTGCCGGAGATCCTGCATGAGCTGTCCAAGCTCTATGCACTCCGCGCCGGCGACCTGGTATTCATGGGCACCCCGGCCGGCGTGGCCGCCCTGCAACGCGGCGATCGTTTCAGCGCCAAGCTAGGGAAAATCGTACAGCGCGACGGCGTGATCGCCTGATGACATCCACTGGAGTAGGCTGCGCCCACTCCCCCTCATGCACCTTTAGGAGAAACACATGGGAATGATCAGCGAGTTCAAGGAATTCGCCATGCGCGGCAACGTCATCGACCTTGCGGTCGGTGTCGTCATTGGTGGCGCCTTCGGCAAAATCGTCACCTCGCTGGTGGACAAGGTGATCATGCCGCCGATCGGCTGGCTGATCGGCAATGTCGATTTCTCGGCATTGGCCTGGACGCTGGCGCCGGCCAAGATCGGCGCCGATGGCAAGGAAATCCCCGCCGTGGTGATCGGCTATGGCGATTTCATCAACACGCTGATCCAGTTCATCATTGTCGCCTTCGCGATCTTCATGCTGGTCAAGGTCGTCAACAGACTCTCGCGCAAAAAGGAAGAGGCGCCGGCCGCCCCGGCCGAGCCGAGCGAGGAAGTGCTGCTGCTGCGCGAAATCCGCGACAGCCTCAACAAGCACTGATGCCGGCGCAGGCCTGCGCTGGACCGACAACGGCCGGGCAATGCCCGGCCGTTGTCATTGCGGTCTTCAGAACGACAGCGCCATCGACACCTGCGGGCTGACATAGGCGGCGCTGTTGCGCCCCCCGGGCAACGAGGCCTGCACACCAACCAGGAAGCCCAGCTGATCGCTGACGTTGTATTCCACTGCCGGTGCGATGCTATAGCTGCGGCTGGCCCAATCACGCCGATGGATACGCTGCCGCTGGCCGTTCTCATCCACCACCGTGCCGTCCACCACACTGCCGGACTGATGGCTGGCACCCAGGTCCAAGGCCAACGCCCAATGCGGGTCGATGCTGTACTCCAGGCCCAACCCCGCACCCACCGCAGACCCGGGGCTCACCTGTCCACGAAAGCCGTGCCCGGTACCGTAAACACTGCGGCCGGTAAGGCTTACATCACGCGGCGACGGACTCCAGCGCGCCTGCCAGCGCCAACGCAATGGCCGTCCGTTCGGCAACCAATGGTAGGCCTGCCCAAGCAGCGAGAACGTGCTGCGATAGGCGCCACTGCCCTGCCCGTTGAGCAGGTTGTCGCCGAGCCGATCATGGCGACCGGTTGGCAGCGCCTGACCCCACATCACTGCAAGCGCAGACTTGCCGGTAAGCGGATCCCCTTCGCGGAGCAGATAGCGCAGGCGCAGCGCACTGTCCGCCAGCCGGTAGCCATCGCTGTGCTGGCCGGCCTGGGTGCTGCGCGCACTGTCCATCACTAATTCTCCGGCCAGCCGGTCGGTGAGACCTGCGCTGAGCAGCACCGACAGCAAAGACGTATCGTTCGCGTCGGCCAATGCATGGCGATCACCGTTGTCGTCGTAGCTCCCCGAACCATGCGTCTGCACCAGATAGGGCTGGAGGAAGAACTGCCCCTGCGGCAGGGTCGAAGGCGACGGGGTCAGCAAGGGGCCGGTGAAACGCACATCATCAAGTGAGTGGGCCTGTGCCCATGCCGCCGGTGACACCATCACCATCAACATCATCCCTGCAGCCCTGTTTCGCACTGTCATTACAACGTCCTGTTGAAACCACCCGATCGGTGGAAACTCAGGCTCTCCCGCGCTGCAGCATCAGAGCCACAGGAAAACTCCCATTCCCCCTGTAGCGTTTTCCACTGCGCTATCGGCCTAACTGAAGGGGATCAACAAGGCCATAAGCACTTCACTGAATCTGCCCCTGATGGTTGACCCATACCAACTGGCACATTCCCCTACTTCTGCTCACTGTTACCCTGATAGCTCAATCCACCGTGGAACCGATCATGCGCCGCCGTGCCCTTGCTCTTGCCATCGTGCTGCTCTGCACTTCTGCAGCTGCCGCCGCTGCTCCCACCCATATTCCGGACCGCGCATTGACCCAGGCCGCGCAGCTGCGCGAGCAGGCGCTGGCTGACAACACCGGCTGGCAGGTGGTGGAATCGCTGACCACCGAGGTTGGCCCGCGCATGGCCGGCAGCGAGGCCGATGCACGCGCGGTGGAATGGGCCAAGGCCAAGTTCAAGCAGCTGGGTTTCGACAAGGTGTGGACCGAGCCGGTCACCTTCCCCAAGTGGGAGCGCCGCAGCGAGCACGCCTCCGTATTGGGCGCGCATCCGCAGCCGCTGACCATCACCGCCTTGGGCGGCAGCCCGGCGGGTACGGTGGAAGCCGAGATCGTGCGCTTTGAAGGTCTGGATGCGTTGAAGGCGGCGCCGGAAGGCTCGCTGGCCGGCAAGATCGCCTATGTCGACTTCACCATGACCCGCAAGCGCGATGGCGCTGACTACGGCATCGGCGGCAGCGTGCGCAGCCGCGGCCCGTCCGAGGCTATCCGCAAGGGTGCGGTGGGTTTCATCATGCGCTCGGCTGGCACTGATTCGCACCGCATGCCGCATACCGGCATCACCCGTTACGATGAAGGCCTGACCCCGGTGCCGTCGGCCGCGCTGTCCGGCCCGGATGCCGACCAGCTCAACCGTCTGGTCGCGCGCGGTCCCACCCGCATCCGCATCGCGCTGGATTGCGGCTGGGATGGCAGCTACACCTCGCAGAACGTGATCGGTGAAATCACCGGCCGCAGCCTGCCCAAGGAAGTGGTGGTGATCGGTGGTCACCTGGATTCCTGGGACCTGGGCACCGGTGCCATCGATGATGGTGCCGGCGTCGGCATCACCATGGCCGCCGGCCACCTGATCGGCCAGCTCAAGCAGGCGCCCAAGCGCACCATCCGCGTCATCGCCTTTGCCAACGAGGAACAGGGCCTGCATGGCGGCAAGGCCTACGCTGCCGCGCGCGTGGCCGCAGGCGAGATCGTGCAGCAGCACATCGCTGCCGAGAGCGACTTCGGCGCCGGCCGCATCTATGCCTTCAATACCGGTTCGGGCAATCCGGCGGAATCGCGCGAGGCCACCCGCCAGATCGGCGAGGCGCTGGCGCCGTTGGGCATCGAATACCGTGCCAACGAAGGCGGCCCCGGCCCGGATGTCGGCCCGCTGGCGGCCAAGGGCGGTGCCTGGGCTTGGTTGGCGCAGGACGGGACCGATTACTTCGATCTGCACCACACCCCGGACGACACCCTCGACAAGATCGACCCGAAGGCGTTGGCGCAGAACGTGGCCGCCTACACCGTGTTTGCCTATCTGGCCGCCGAATCGGAAGGCAGCTTCGGCAGCGAGGCCAAGGATGTGGTGCCGCCGAAGGAATGAGGTTGGCAGGCAATGACGACAAAGGCGCCGAAAGGCGCCTTTGCTTTTTGTAGTGCCGAGCCATGCTCGGCAACAGGGCTTTGCCGGTAAGGCCTCTGCCGAGCATGGCTCGGCACTACAGGGGCTTTTTGCATTGCTGGTGGAGCACATGACGACAAAGGCGCCGCAACGCGCCTTTGTTTTTTGTAGAGCCGAGCCATGCTCGGCAACGGGGCTTTACCGGGAAGGCCTCTGCCGAGCATGGCTCGGCACTACAGGGGCTTTTTGCATTGCGGGTGGAGCACATGACGACAAAGGCGCCGCAAGGCGCCTTTGTTTTGTAGTGCCGAGCCATGCTCGGCAAAGGGACTTTACCGGTAAGGCCTCTGCCGAGCATGGCTCGGCACTACAGGGGCTTTTTGCAT
>NZ_DLJW01000122.1:11543-58136 GCF_002477705.1 Stenotrophomonas sp. UBA7606
ACAGGGGCTTTTTGCATTGCTGGTGGAGCACATGACGACAAAGGCGCCGCAAGGCGCCTTTGTTTTGTAGTGCCGAGCCATGCTCGGCAACGGGGCTTTGCCGGTAAGGCCTCTGCCGAGCATGGCTCGGCACTACAGTGCGGTTCAACCCTGCTGGCGGCTCTTCCAACTGGCCAGGAACACCGCGGTTGCCGAAGCCACGTTGAGGCTCTCCACCGCACCGCTGCCCGGGATCGACAGGCGCAGGTCACAGCTTTGTGCGAACCCGCGGTCCATGCCTTCGCTTTCCGCACCCATCACGTAAACCATCCGGTCCGGCAGCGCGGTAGTGAACACGTTGTCACCGCCCTCAACCAGCGTCGCCGCCAATCCGAAGCCGGCATCACGCAGCTGCGCAACGGCCTGCGGCAAGGCCGGCAGGCGCACCAGCGGCACCGACTCGGCGCCGCCTTCGGCAACGCGCGCGGCCGAGCCGGACAGGGCCAGCGTGGACTCCGCCGGCAGCAGGATCGCGCCAACACCGAAATGCGCAGCCGAACGCAGGATCGCACCGAAGTTGTGCGGGTTGCCCACACCGTCCAGCCACAGCGCCAGCACCGGGCCGTCCTGCAGCGAGGCCAGCCAGGTGGCCAGCGGCAACGGTTCCTGCTTCAACACGTCGGCGACCACGCCTTCGTGATGGGTGGTGGCAGCCAGCTTGTTGAGGTCACCATCGCCGACCACGCGGTAACCCACGCGGTTGGCCACGCACCACTTCAGCATCGGCTGCAGGCGCGGGATCATGTCCTCGGCCAGGTACAGCTTGCGCAGCGACTGCGGACGCTTGGCGAACATCGCCTGCACGGCATTGACGCCGTACAGGCGCAGCTCGTCGCCGCCGCGTACCGGGACACCGTCGCCTTCGCGCGTGGCGGCAGGCGCCGCCGGGGTTGCACGCGGCGGTCGCGAGGAGGGACGACGGTTGTTCCAGGGGTTGCTCACAGCGGTTCCTTTGAATTACTTGTTGCCACGCCAGAAGTCGGCGTTCTTGATGCCCAATGCGTCAGGGTCGAAGACCGGGTCCAAACCCAGTTTCTTCTGCCGCTCGTAGTCGCGCAGCGCCAGCATGGCCGGCTTCTGCAGGATCAGGATGGCGATCACGTTCAGCCACGCCATCAGCCCCACGCCGATATCACCCAGCGCCCAGGCCATTTTCGCATTGTGGTAGGCACCAAACACCACCATGCCCATGATGCCCAGGCGCAGCACCAGCATCGCCGCCGGATGGGTGCGGTTGCTGCCGGCCAGGTAGGTCAGGTTGGTTTCGGCCATGTAGTAATAGGCCATGATGGTGGTGAACGCGAAGAAGAACAGCGCCAGTGCCACAAAGCCCGCGCCCCAGCCCGGCAGCACCGACTCCACCGCCGCCTGGGTGAACAGCGCGCCCTCGGACGGCTGTACGCCCGGCACGCCGGTGATGATGGCTTCCAGCTTGGTCACGCCACCTTCGGTGACCGACCGGAACACGTTGTACATGCCGGTGGACAGCAGCAGGAAGGCGGTCGAGGTGCACACCAGCATGGTGTCGAAGTAGATGGCGAAGGCCTGCACATAACCCTGCTTGGCGGGGTGCGAGACCTCGGCGGCGGCCGCGGCGTGCGGGCCAGTGCCCTGGCCGGCCTCGTTGGCGTAGATGCCGCGCTTCACGCCCCAGGCGATGGCCTGGCCGATGATGCCGCCAAACGCGGCATGGGCACCGAAGGCGCTGGAGAAGATGTCGGCGAACATCGTCGGCACCTTGCTGGCATTGAGCATCATCACCACGATCGCCATCAGGATGAAGCCCAGCGCCATGAACGGCACCACGACTTCGGCAAAACTGGCAATGCGCTTGACGCCACCGAAGATGATGATGCCCAGCACCGCAGCCACGCTCAGGCCGATCCACAGTTTCATGCTGGCAGCGCCGCCGACCGATGCGCAGGCATCGGCGCCGGTGCACAGCACGTTGACCGCGCTGTCGGCGATGGCATTGGCCTGCACGCCCGGCAGCAGGAAGCCGGCGGCGATCACGGTGGCGACGGCGAACACCGCCGCATACCACTTCAGGCCCATGGCCTTTTCAATGTAATAGGCCGGGCCACCGCGGTAACGGCCTTCGGCATCCTTGGTCTTGTAGATCTGCGCCAGGGTCGATTCCACATAGGAGGTGGAGGCGCCGAGGAAGCCCATCACCCACATCCAGAAGATCGCACCCGGGCCGCCATAGGCAATGGCCGTAGCCACACCGGCGATGTT
This sequence comes from Stenotrophomonas sp. UBA7606, assembly GCF_002477705.1. Lineage (NCBI taxonomy): Bacteria > Pseudomonadati > Pseudomonadota > Gammaproteobacteria > Lysobacterales > Lysobacteraceae > Stenotrophomonas > Stenotrophomonas sp. UBA7606. The sequence continues at coordinate 13,821 of NZ_DLJW01000122.1, forward strand.
GCCGATACCCATGCGGCCGGCCATCGACATGGCCAGGGCCTGGAAGGACGACACGCCGGCTTCGGACTTCTCACCACGTACCGTCAGCCGGCACATCTCGGCAAAACCACGGATCTGCATGAAACGCGTGCGCAGGCTGAACCACAGGCCGGCGCCCAGACACATGAAAATGAGCGCATTGCTCCAGATGATGCCGTTTACGTATTCGACGATGGATTCCACGTAATTCCCCGGAAAGCTGAAAGGTAGCCAAAGCCCGGAATCCCGGGGCTGGCCGATTTTTCCACGATTAGGCCCGGTTGTGCAGGGCCGTCACGCCAAAGGCGGCAAAGTCCTAAGCCGCGCGAAGCAACGCATGTCGTGCAGCTGGCCGTCCTTGAACACCGATTGCCGCTCGGTGCCTTCCTCGCTGAATCCGTTCTTCAACAGCACCCGCGCCGAGCGCGGGTTGCTGGCCATCACCTGCGCGGACAGCCGCGCCAGGCCGAGTTCTTCCATCACCCAGGGGGCATAGGCGGCAACCACCTCGGTCATCAGGCCCTGGCCCCAATGGCGCTGCCCCAGCCAATAGCCCAGCGCCGCCGAATAGCGGCGCTCGTTGCGGCCCTGACTGACGCCGATGCCACCGCAGGCCTGACCGTCGATGACCAGGGCGAACATGCTGCGGTCCAGTTCGATCACTTTGCCGGCCAGGAAGGCCAGCGCATCGGCGCGGGTATAGGGATAGGGAAAGCGCGTGCTCAGCCCCCGCGATACCGCCGCATCGTTGGCGTGGGCCAGCAGCGTGTCCACGTCCCCGGGCTGCCAGGGACGCAACTGGACACGGCCGCCCGCCAGCAACTCACGCATGGCCGCCCACCGACGGAGTTTCCGCCTCAAGCCGGTTCAACTCATTGGCCACGGTTTCCGGTGACTTGGTGTACGGTGCCAACAGCGCATAGAACGCCGGCACCACGAACAGCGACAGGAAGGTGGACACGCTGACGCCGAAGATCACCACGATGCCGATGGTGGCGCGGCTGGCCGAACCGGGACCGCCAGCGACCACCAGCGGGATGGCGCCCACCACGGTGGCGATCGAAGTCATCAGGATCGGCCGCAGGCGCACCATCGACGATTCGACGATGGCCTGGTGCACGCTGCGCCCTTCATCGCGCAGCTGGTTGGCGAACTCGACGATCAGGATGCCGTTCTTCGCCGCCAGGCCCACCAGCATCACGATGCCGATCTGGCTGAACAGGTTGAGCGTGCCACCGCTCAGGTACAGGCCGACAAAGGCGCCGAGCACGCCCAGCGGCACGGTCAGCATGATCACCAGCGGATGGATGAAGCTCTCGAACTGCGCGGCCAGCACCAGATAGACCACCAGCAGCGCCATCGCGAAGGTCAGCAGCACCGCACCACCGGCGCTCTGGTACTCGCGCGACTCGCCTTTCCAGTCGATCTGCGCGTACTCGGGCAGCTCCTCGGCAGCCACCTGCTGCGCCCAGGCGATGGTTTCGCCCAGGGTGTGGCCCGGTGCGACATTGGCGCTGATGGTGATCGAGCGCAGGCGGTTGAAGCGGTTGAGGCTGCCGGCCTCGGCCACTTCACTGAGCGTGACCAGGTTGGACAGCGGCACCAGTTCACCGGAGCGCGCGCGCACCTGGATGGCCGACAGGTCGGCCGGCGAGGCGCGGCCTTCACGGCCGGCCTGCACCAGTACGTCGTACTCCTCGCCGTTGTCGACGAAGGTGGTGACGCGGCGCGAGCCCATCATGGTTTCCAGCGCGCGGCCGATGTCGGTGACCGAGATGCCGAGGTCAGCCGCACGCTGGCGGTCGATGTTGACCCGCATCTGCGGCCGGGTTTCCTTGTAGTCCGAATCAGCGCCCACCAGGCCGGGGTAATCGGCCATGCGTGCCAGCAGGCGGTCACGCCACTGCGCGATCTCGGCGTATTCCGGGCCACCGAGCACGGTCTGGAACGGCTGGCCCATGCTGCGGACCAGGCCGCCACCGACCATGGTGCGCACGCGCACGCCGCTGAGGTCGTTCAACTCCTTCTGCAGCGCGGTGGCCACGTCGCTGGTGGCCTCGCTACGCTCACGCCAGGGCTGCAGGAACACGCTGATGCGGCCGGTATGCATTTCCTCGCTGTTGCCCCAGCCCCCGGGCACACGCGGGTTGGCGCGGACGATCGGCTCCTCCGGGCCAACAAAGGCGGAGACGATCTTCTCCACCTGCTGTAGCTGGCCAACGGTGTAATCGAAACCCGCACCTTCCGGGCCGTCGATCATGATCTGGAACGAGCCGCGGTCCTCGGCCGGTGCCAGTTCCGACGGAATCAGCTTGAACAGGCCCCAGCTCGCGCCCAGCGCGGCCAGCATCACCAGCCCGAACACCCAGCTGCGCTGCACATGCCGGTCCAGCACCCGCCCGTACGCACCCGACAAGTGTTCCAGCTGGCGGTTGATGAAGCCGTGCAGGCGGCTGACCTTCTGCTCGCTGTGCGGCTTGAGCAGCTTGGACGCCATCATTGGCGTCAGCGTCAACGCGACGAAGGCCGACAACGCCACCGCCGCCGCCAGCGCTACCGCAAGCTCGCGGAACAACCGGCCGGTATTGCCTTCCAGGAAACCCACCGGCAGGAACACCGCCACCAGCACCGCGGTGGTCGCAATCACCGCGAACGCCACCTGCGCGGTGCCACGCTTGGCGGCCACCAGCGGCGGCTCGCCCAGATCGATGCGGCGCTGCACGTTCTCGACCACGACGATGGCGTCATCCACCACCAGGCCGATACACAGCACCAGCGCCAGCAGGGTGAACAGGTTGATCGAGAAGCCAAACGCAAACAGCGCGATGAAGGCCGCGACCAGACACACCGGTACCGTCACCGCCGGAATCAGTGCCGCGCGCAGGCTGCCCAGGAACAGCCAGATCACCACCAGCACCAGGATCATCGCTTCGACCAGGGTGGCGTAGACGCGTTCCACCGCCGCCTCGATGAAGGTGGTGTTGTCGAAGGCGACGAAGATCTGCGTGCCCTTGGGCAGGGTCTGGGCAATGCGCTCGGCCTCGGCGCGGGTGTCGCGCGCCACGTCCAGGGCATTGGCGGTGGAGGTCTTGACGATGCCCAGGCCGATGCCCGGCTCGCCGTTGCTGCGGTAATAGGCACGGCGTTCGGACGAGGCCAGTTCCACCTTGGCCACATCGCCCAGGCGCACCACATAACCGTCATTGCCCTTGCCCAGCGGAATGCTGGCAAAGTCGGCCGGGGCCACGTAGCTGCGCTCCACGCGCAGGGTGAAATCACGGTCGGCCGATTCGATGCGGCCGGCCGGCAATTCCACGTTCTCGTTGCGCAGCGCGGTTTCCACCTCGTTGACGGTCAACCCGCGCGCGGCCAGTTGGTCGCGGTCCAGCCATACCCGCATGGCGTAGCGCTGGCGGCCGCCGATGCGTACCTGGGCCACGCCGTCGATGCTGGAAAAACGGTCCACCACATAGCGGTCGGCGTAGTCGCTGAGCTCCAGCGTGTCCATCGACGAGGACGCCATGTTGAACCAGATGATCGGGTCGGCATCGCTCTCGACCTTGGCGATTTCCGGCGGCCGCGCTTCTTCCGGCATGCGGTCGGCAACGCGGCTGACCGCGTCGCGCACGTCATTGGCGGCCGCTTCGATATCGCGGTTGGCGGTGAATTCGATGCTGACCGAGGCGCGGCCGTTGGTGCTGCGCGCATTGATGGTATCGATGCCTTCGATACCGGCCAGGGCGTCTTCCAGCACCTGGGTGACGCGGCTTTCGATCACCGCCGCCGAGGCGCCGGTGTAATCCACCGACACCGAGACGATAGGCGGATCGATGGCCGGCAGCTCGCGCAGGGTCAGGCGGTTGAACGACATGATGCCCAGTACCAGCAGCAACAGGCTCATCACCACGGCCAGTACCGGCCGCTTGATGGAAAGATCGGACAGCTTCATCCGGCGCTCGCCGTCTTGGCCGGGGCCGGCGCTTCCGCTGCCCTCTCGACAGCTGCAGCCTCGGTGGCCTTGGCCGGCTTCTCATCCTGGATGCGGATGCCCGGGCGCAGCTTGCCAGTGCCGTCCACCACGATGCGCTCGCCGGCCTTCAGGCCCTCGACGATCTCCACCACGCCCGCCCGGCGCGTGCCGGTCTTGACGTCGGCGCGCTCCACGCTTTCATCGTCCTTGACCCGGAACACATAGGAGTCGCGGCCCACCTGGACCACGGCGATTTCCGGGATCACCAGCGCATCGCGCTCGGGGCGGTACAGGCGCACGTCCAGCAACATGCCCGGGCGCAGCGCGTGGTCGCCATTGTCGAAATCGGCACGCACGGTGATGGCGCGGCTGCCTGGATCGACGCGAGCATCGATGGTGCTGACCGCACCTTCGAAATTGCGGCCCGGGTAGGCAATGCTGCTGCCGCTGACCTTGTCGCCGATCTGCAGCGAGGACAGCTGCGCTTCCGGCACCTGGAAGTCCACGTGCATGCGCGAGATGTCGTCCAGGGTGGCGATGGCGGTGGTCGGCGTGACCAGCGAGCCGGGGCTGACCTGGCGGATGCCCAGTACGCCAGCGAATGGCGCGCGCACCTGGCGATCGACGATATCGGCGCGCATCTGCTGCACGCGGGCCTCGGCGGCATCGCGGATGGACTGCTGGGTGTCCAGGGTGGAATGGGCCACCAGCTGCTGCGCGGCCAGTTCACGCTGGCGCTTGTAGAGCCGGTCGGCCTCGGAGAAGGTAGCCTGGGCCTGGGCCAGGGCGGCCTGCTGGGCCTGGCCACGCAGGGTCACCAGCGGCGCACCGGCCGCGACCTGCTGGCCGCTTTCGAAATGCACCTTGTCGATGATCTCGCTGACCTTGGCGGTGACGATGATGGATTCGCGGGCCTTGGCGGTGCCATTGGCCTGCAGGGTATCGCTCCACGGCGCGGCTTTGACGACCTGGGTGGTGACCAGCACCGCGCCGGCGGCTTGCCGCGGCGCCTCGGGGTTCTTGCGGTTGCATCCGGCCAACGCCAGCGCCAAGACAGTGCCACCGGCAACGGTGGCGGCAAATCGCCCGAACATACACAGTCCCATCTGATACACGATCAAGCAGTCTAGCGGTGTCAGATGACGGCCGGATGTGCCGTTAGGGGGGGAATGCATCCTTGCGCGACCCACTGTAGTGCCGAGCCATGCTCGGCAAGGGCCTGCACCGGGTTATTCAAGGGCGAAAGCGCCAAAGCGCTTACCCCTCCCAGCCCTCCCCTCCGCCTTCGGCGCAAGGGAGGGGGCGAAAGCTGCAGTTGCGGCCATGTCCGGGGCACTTCTTCGCCCTCCCCTCCGCCTACGGCGCTGCAGTGCCTCCTATCAGCGCAGCGCCTGCAACACCTGCTCCACCATCGCCGGCACGCTGTCGGTGTCCGCGTGCAGGTGCAGCTCCGGTGCCTCAGGGGCCTCATACGGCGAGTCGATACCGGTGAAGTTGGGGATCTGCCCGGCGCGTGCCTTGCGGTACAGGCCCTTCACATCGCGGGCCTCGGCCACTTCCAGTGGCACATCGACGAATACCTCGATGAACTCGCCATCCTCGAAGCGTTCGCGCGCCATCTGCCGCTCGGCGCGGAACGGCGAGATGAAGCTGACCAGCACCACCAGCCCGGCATCGGCCATCAGCCGCGCCACTTCGGCAACGCGGCGGATGTTCTCCACGCGGTCCTCGTCGGTGAAGCCGAGGTCGCGGTTCAGGCCATGGCGGACGTTGTCGCCGTCCAGCAGGAAGGTGTGCACGCCCTGCGCATGCAGACGCTTTTCCACCTGGTTGGCGACGGTGGATTTGCCGGCGCCGGACAGGCCGGTGAACCACAGCACGCGCGGCTGCTGGCCCTTGATCCGCGCCCGTGCGGCCTTGTCTACGTCCAGGTGTTGCCAGTGCACGTTGCCGGCACGGCGCAGGGCGAAGTCCAGGGTACCGGCGGCGACAGTGGCATTGGTCTGCCGGTCGATCAGGATGAAGCCGCCCAATGCGCGGTTCTGCGCATACGGGGCGAAGGCCACCGGCTCGTCCAGCGACAGGTTGCAGTAGCCAACCTCGTTCAACTCCAGCCGCTTGGCAGCCAGCCGCTCCTGGGTGTTCACATCCACCCGGTGCTTGATCTCGCTGATATTGGCAGCCACCGTGCGGCTGCCGATCTGCAGCCAGTACGGACGGCCCGGCAACAACGCCGCATCGTCCATCCACAACACATGGGCGGCGAACTGGTCGGCCACTTCCGGCGGATCACCGGCAGCGGCAATCACGTCGCCGCGGCTGACGTCGATTTCGTCCGCCAGGGTCAGGGTCACCGCCTGCCCGGTCGAGGCGACCGCCAGCGGGCCATCCGGACCCAGCACCTGCTTGACTGTGGAGCGGCGCGCCGACGGCAGCACCACCACCTCGTCGCCCACGCGCACCTGGCCGGCGGCAATGGTGCCGGCAAAGCCACGGAAATCCTGGTTGGGTCGATTGACCCACTGCACCGGCAGGCGCAGGCCGCTGGCGGCGTCGTGCTCGCGCAGCTCGACCGTGTCCAGGTGTTCGATCAGGCTGGGGCCGCTGTACCACGGCGTGGCCGCCGAACGCGTGGACAGGTTCTGCCCTTCCAGCGCCGACAACGGAATGGCCTGCACGTTGGCGATGCCCAGCTGCGCGGCCAGCGCCCGGTACTCGGCCACGATGCGCTCGAACACCGCCTGGTCGTAATCCACCAGATCCATCTTGTTGACCGCCAGCACCACCTGGCCGATGCCCAGCAGGAAGATGATGTAGCTGTGCCGGTGGGTCTGGGTCAGCAGGCCCTTGCGCGCGTCCACCAGCACCACCGCCACGTCGGCAGTGGAAGCGCCGGTGGCCATGTTGCGGGTGTACTGCTCATGGCCAGGGCAGTCGGCGACGATGTACTTGCGGCGGTCGGTATCGAAATAGCGGTAGGCCACGTCGATGGTGATGCCCTGCTCGCGCTCGGCGGCCAGGCCGTCCAGCAGCAGCGCATAGTCGATGCGCTCGCCCTGGGTGCCGTGGCGGCGGCTGTCAGCCTCCAGCGCGGACAGCTGGTCGTCGAACAGGCGCTTGCTTTCGTACAGCAAGCGCCCGATCAGGGTGCTCTTGCCGTCGTCCACGCTGCCGCAGGTGATGAAGCGCAGCAGCGGCTTGTCTTCGTGGGTCTTGAGGTAGGCAGCGATGGAGCAGGGAATCGGGAGTTGGGAATCGGGAATGGCAAGCCCCAGCTCCTCGACCACCACCTGATTGTCTGCTTCCGCCTTTGCAGTACCTATTCCCAATTTTCGACTCCCGATTCCCGGCCCCATCAGAAATACCCCTCCAACTTCTTCTTCTCCATCGATGCGGACTGGTCATGGTCGATCAGCCGCCCCTGCCGCTCGGAGCTGGTGGATACCAGCATCTCGGCGATGATCTTCTCCAGCGTGTCGGCCTCGGATTCGATCGCGCCGGTCAGCGGATAGCAGCCCAGCGTGCGGAAGCGCACCTTGCGCAGTTCTGGCTGCTCGCCCGGCCGCAGCGGCAGACGCTCGTCATCGACCATGATCAGGCTGCCATCGCGCTCCACCACCGGTCGCTCGGCGGCCAGGTACAAGGGCACCACCGGAATCTTCTCGCGGTAGATGTAGAGCCAGATATCCAGCTCGGTCCAGTTGGACAGCGGGAACACGCGCACGCTCTCGCCTTGATGAATGCGCGCGTTGTACAGGTTCCACAACTCGGGCCGCTGGTTCTTGGGGTCCCAGCGGTGGCGGTCGTTGCGGAACGAGAACACGCGCTCCTTGGCCCGCGACTTTTCCTCGTCGCGGCGCGCGCCACCAATGGCCGCATCGAACTTCCACTTGTCCAGCGCCTGCTTCAAGCCCTGGGTCTTCATCACGTCGGTATGCACGCTGGCGCCGTGGCTGACCGGGCCGATATCGCGGGCAATGCCATCGGGGTTGATGTGTACCCGCAGCTCGGTGCCGGTTTCGGCCACGCGGCGGTCACGGAAGGCAATCATCTCGCGGAACTTCCAGCGGGTATCCACGTGCAGCAGCGGGATCGGCGGCACGCCCGGGGCGAATGCCTTCATCAGCAGGTGCAGCAGCACCGAGCTGTCCTTGCCCACCGAGTACAGCAGCACCGGGTTGTCAAAGGCCGCGGCGACTTCACGCAGGATATGGATGCTCTCGGCTTCCAGCCGATCGAGGTGGGACAAAGTGGTTTCAGTCATCAGCACAGTCGCAGAGGCCAGGCCCGATATGGGCCACACAGTACCCGGTAAAGGTCGGGATTGGATGGCAAGTGTGGGCCTGCGCTGGCACAGGGCGAAATAAACCCAAGGCATGAAGCGATAACCGCTTGTCCTTTCCGCTGGCACTGCGCCGTACCTAGGATCAGTCATCCCCAAACCAGACCGGACCGGAAATGACTGCCGCCGCCACCGTGCCCCCCAGCCCCTTGCCTGAAGACCGCAGGGTCCTGCTGACACGTCTGGTGGACGGCCTGGACGGAAACAGCCTGTGGTGGCTTTCCGGTTTCGCCGCCGGGTTGGCGCAGGGAACCCCTCCCCCTTCCCTTGCCGTCATCCCCGGCGGCCAGGCCGGCAACCAGCCGGCCCAGAACCGGCTGACCGTGATCTATGGCAGCCAGACCGGCAACGCCCGCCGCGCCGCCGAACAGCTGGCCGCCGAGGCCGAGGCCGCCGGCCTGCCGGTACGGCTGCTGCGCGCCGACGCCTATGCCACCCGCGAGCTGGCCAATGAGCGCCTGCTCTACATCGTCATCAGCACCCAGGGCGAAGGCGACCCGCCGGACGATGCCATCGGTCTGGTCGAGTTCATTGCCGGCAAGCGTGCGCCCAAGCTGCCGGAGCTGAAGTACGCCGTGCTCGGCCTGGGTGACTCCAGCTATGTGGAGTTCTGCGGCATTGCGCGCAAGCTGGACAGCCGCCTGGCCGAGTTGGGCGCCACCCGCCTACAGACCGTGGGCGAGGCCGACCTGGACATCGACAGCGTGGTCGATCCGTGGCGCGCGCAGGCCCTGCGCGATGCCCGCGCCAACATCAGCGAGACCGCAGCCCCGACCACCAGCAATGTCACCCCGCTGCGACATGGCACCGTCTACAGCGCCCAGCACCCGTTCAACGCCGAGCTGCTGTCGCGGCAGGTGATCAGCGGCCGCGACTTCAAGGGCCCTGCCTACGCGCAGTACGGCACTGCCGCCAAGCATGTGCACCATCTCGAGTTGTCGCTGGAAGGCAGCAACCTGCACTACGAGCCCGGCGATGCGCTGGGCATCGTGCACCGCAATCCGGCCGAGCTGGTCGAGGCGGTACTGGATGTCACCGGCCTGGACGGCAGCCAGTCGGTCGAACATGACGGTCATGGCCGCCCGCTGGGCCAATGGCTGGCCGAGCACCGCGAGCTGACCCGCATCTCGCGTCCGCTGCTGGCCGCCGTGGCCGAGCGCAGCGCGCACCCGGAACTGGCCCGCCTGCTGGACCCGGCACACAAGAGCGAACTGGCGGCAGTATTCGAAGACCACCAGTTGGTCGACGTGCTGCGCCGCTGGCCGGCCGAATGGAGCCCCGAGGCTCTGCTGAGCACCCTGCGCCCGGCCGCGCAGCGCCTGTACTCCATCGCTTCCAGCCGCAAGCGGGTGGGCGAGGAAGTCCACCTCACCGTCGACGAGCTGCGCTACCACGCCCACGGCAGCACCCACCTGGGCGCGGCCAGCGGCTTCCTCGCGGCCCTGGAAGAAGGCGCGCAGCTGCCGGTCTACGTGGAAGCCAACGAGCGCTTCCGCGTGCCGGCCGACAACAGCCGCGACATCATCATGATCGGCCCCGGCACCGGCGTCGCGCCGTTCCGTGGCTTCGTGCAGGAACGTGCCGAGACCGGCGCAGCCGGCCGCAACTGGCTGTTCTTCGGCGCACGCCACTTCAACACCGATTTCCTGTACCAGAGCGAATGGCAGGACGCCCTGCGCCGCAAGGAACTGCAACGCCTGGACCTGGCCTTCTCGCGCGACCAGGCCGACAAGGTCTACGTGCAGCAGCGCCTGCGCACCCGCGGCCGCGATCTGTACGAGTGGCTGCAGAACGGTGCCCACCTGTATGTCTGCGGCGCCATCGCCATGGGCAAGGACGTGCATGCCACGCTGCTGGATGTACTGCGCGAACACGGCGGGCTGGATGAAGACGCTGCCCGCGACTACCTGACTCGACTGCACACGGAGGGGCGCTATGGACGGGATGTGTACTGAGGCTTGAACGCTGGGGCCCTGATCCAGCACCGGCTTGGCGGCACCCGCCGCTCCTTCAACCTCCGACTCCCGATATAGCGAACGCAATGAGCAACCACTCCGTTGAGAACATCAAGGCCGACAGCAACCGCCTGCGTGGCTCCCTGCTGGAAAGCCTGGCCGACCCGGTCACTGGCGCCCTGCGCGAAGACGACCAGACCCTGATCAAGTACCACGGCAGCTACCAGCAGGACGACCGCGACGTGCGCGAGGAGCGCCGCCGACAGAAGCTGGAACCGGCCTACCAGTTCATGATCCGCACCCGCACCCCGGGCGGCGTGATCAGTCCCGAGCAGTGGCTGAAGCTGGACAGCATCGCCACCCGCTACGGCAACCACTCGCTGCGCATCACCACCCGCCAGGCGTTCCAGTTCCATGGCGTGATAAAGCGCGAGCTGAAGGCGACCATGCAGGCGATCAATGCCGCGCTGATCGACACCCTGGCCGCCTGCGGCGACGTCAACCGCAATGTGCTGGTTGCCGCCAACCCGCTGCTGTCCAGCGCGCATGCCACGCTGTACGCCGATGCCGCGCGCACCTCCGAGCACCTGCTGCCCAATACCCGCGCCTACTACGAAATCTGGCTGGACGAGGAGCGCGTGGCCGGCAGCGGTGCCGAGGACGAGCCGATCTACGGCGAGCGTTACCTGCCGCGCAAGTTCAAGATCGGCTTCGCACTGCCGCCGCTCAACGACGTGGACGTGTACGCCAACGACCTGGGCTTCATCGGCGTGCTCGATGCTGCCGGCGAACTGCTGGGCTATGACGTGACCATCGGCGGCGGCATGGGCGCCACCCACGGCGATGCCGAAACCTACCCGCGCATTGCCAACAACGTCGGCTTCATCCCGCGTGACGCGCTGCTGGACGTGGCCACCGCCGTGGTCACCACCCAGCGCGACCTCGGCAACCGCGAGCTGCGCAAGCGCGCCCGCTTCAAGTACACCATCGACGACCATGGCCTGGACACCGTGGTGGCCGAGATCGAACGCCGTGCCGGCATCGGTTTCGCCGCCCCGCGTGCGCAGTCCTTCGCCCACAACGGCGACCGCTACGGCTGGGTGGAAGGCGCCGATGGCCGCTGGCACCTGACCCTGTCCCTGCAGGCCGGCCGCATCGCCGACCTGCCCGGCGCACCGCAGCTGACCGCGCTGCGCGAGATCGCCCGCATCCACCAGGGCGAATTCCGCATGACCGGCAACCAGAACCTGATCATTGCCGGCGTCGCCGCCGACCAGCGCGCGCAGATCGACGCCATCGTCGAAAGCGCCGGGCTGGACCTGGGCAACCGCGCACCGACCGCGCTGGCACGCGCCGCCATGGCCTGCGTGGCGCTGCCAACCTGCGGCTTGGCGATGGCCGAAGCCGAGCGCTACCTGCCCACGTTCAGTGCCAAGCTGCAGCCGCTGCTGGCCCAGCACGGCCTGAGCGACGCCCCCATCCTGCTGCGCATCTCCGGCTGCCCGAATGGCTGCTCGCGGCCCTATCTGGGTGAGATCGCCCTGGTCGGCAAGGCACCGGGCCGTTACAACCTGATGCTGGGTGCCGATCACCGCGGCCAGCGCCTGAACACCCTGTACCGCGAGAACATCGCCGAGCCGGAGATTCTGGCCGCGCTGGAACCCCTGTTTGCCCGCTATGCCGGCGAACGCAACGGCGAAGAAGGCTTCGGTGATTTCCTGCACCGCGCCGGTATCGTCGCCCTGCCGCCCTACCCCACCCACCGCGAAATCCCCGTGGAACTGCACGCATGAGCGCCCTGCCCCAATCCCCCACCACCACGCCGGTTGTCCTGCCGGATGACCTGGGCCCGCTCAATGCCGAACTCGACGCCCTGAATGCGCAGCAGCGCGTGCATTGGGCACTGCAGAACGCGCCCGGCGCGCATGTGCTGTCATCGAGCTTTGGCGCGCAGTCGGCAGTCACCCTGCACCTGCTGAGCAGCCAGCGCCCGGACATTCCGGTGATCCTGGTCGATACCGGCTATCTGTTCCCGGAAACCTACCGCTTTGCCGACGAACTCAGCGAGCGGCTCAAGCTCAACCTCAAGGTCTACCGCCCGCAGGTCAGCCGTGCCTGGATGGAAGCGCGCCACGGCCGCCTGTGGGAACAGGGCGTGGTCGGCATCGAGCAGTACAACAACCTGCGCAAGGTCGAGCCGATGAAGCGCGCCCTGGACGAGCTGCAGGTTGGCACCTGGTTCACCGGCCTGCGCCGCAGCCAGTCGGCCAGCCGCGCCAACACGCCGGTGCTGCAGCGCCGTGGCGAGCGCTACAAGGTCAACCCGATCGCCGATTGGAGCGACCGCGACGTGTGGAAGTACCTGCAGGAACACCAGCTGCCCTACCACCCGCTGTGGGAGCAGGGCTATGTGTCGATCGGTGATTTCCACACCACCCGCCGCTGGGAGCCGGGCATGCGCGAGGAAGACACCCGCTTCTTCGGCCTGAAGCGCGAGTGCGGCCTGCACGAGGAGATCTGAGCCCTCGATTCGCTCTGTAGAGCCGAGCCATGCTCGGCTGGAGCCTGCCTGGGAAAGCCCTTGCCGAGCATGGCTAGGCACTACGCTGTTGCCCCTTCCCTTTCGCGCAGCGAAGGGGAGGGTTGGGGAGGGGTGCTGTCGGCGCGGAACCCTGGCCGCGAGCGATTTTGAACGGACACGTTACGGGTAATGCATCTTGCCGAGCATGGCTCGGCACTACGCTGCTGTCCCCTCCCTTTCGCACAGCGAAGGGGAGGGTTGGGGAGGGATGCTGTCGGCACGGAACCCTGGCCGCGGGCGATCTTGAACGTACACGCTACGGGTAAGGCCTCTGCCGAGCATGGCTCGGCACTACGCTGCTGCCCCCTCCCTTTCGCGCAGCGAAGGGGAGGGTTGGGGAGGGGTGCTGTCGACGCGGATTTCGGGGCGCTGGCCGATCTTGGACGGACACGCTACGGATAAGGCCTCTGCCGAGCATGGCTCGGCACTACGCTGCTGTCCCCTCCCTTTCGCGCAGCGAAGGGGAGGGTTGGGGAGGGGTGCTGTCGACGCGGATTTCGGGGCGCTGGCCGATCTTGGACGGACACGCTACGGGTAAGGCCTCTGCCGAGCATGGCTCGGCACTACGCTGCTGCCCCCTCCCTTTCGCGCAGCGAAGGGGAGGGTTGGGGAGGGGTGCTGTCGACGCGGAATGCTGGCCGCGAGCGATTTTGGACGGACACGCTACGGGTAATGCCCCTACCGAACATGGCTCGGCACTAAGGGTTTTGCTGCGTCCAGAATGCCAGCAGCTCACGCAGTGCCGGTGATGCACCGGACTGGGCAATATCGTCCTGCAGGAACTCGGCCTCACGCTGCCATTGCTGGGTACTCAACTGCTGCAGCACGCTGCCCTCGGTGTGGGTGCAGCCCATATGCCACTGACTGAAGTGCAGGTTATCCACCGGTGCGCTGTACAGTTCGCGCAGATCAACATGCATATGCGAATTGCGGATGCGCTCGTAGGCGCGTGCCACGCCTTCTTCCGGGCCTTCGAAGTACTGGAAGAACTGCTGCCCATCAAACAGCAGCACACCCGTGACGCCTGCCAACTGGTTGTGCGCACGCGCATCAACCAGCAGGTGATCAAGGTCGGTGGTACCCAGGCCGGCCACCGCGGTGCTCACGTAGGCGACTGCGCGCAGACTCATACCGCTCCTTGCTGTTCTATAAAAGGCCCCCAGCATGCCATGCCGCCGCCACCTGTGCGCAGGCAGCGGCAGCAAACGCGACGTCAGTACCGGTAATCCAGCTTCAGCCAGACATTGCGCCCCGGCTCGTTGATCCGTACCGGGTCGGCCGGAAACCCGAAATCGGCACTGCCGGCCAGGTTCAGATGCTCCGCATAGGCGCGGTCGAACACGTTGTCCACACCCACGCTGGCGCGCAGCGCATCATTGACGCGGTAGGCCGCGTTCAGCGACAAGGTGGCGAAGCCTGCGGTGGCTCCCAGGTCACGCGCAACCACATTGCCTTCATCCTCGGCTACCCGGTACTGGTGGGTGGCCGCGCGCAACAGCGCACCCGCCGACCAGCGCTGATGCTCGTAGCTGGCACTGAGGCGGGCTTCCAGCGGCGGAATCTGTGGCAGTGCCCTGCCCTCACTGCGGTTCTCGCCCCAGGCATAGGCCAGGGTGCCACCCAGCTTCCAGGCTGGCGCCAGGCGCCACTCCACCCCCGCCTCGGCACCGGCAATACGCGCATCCACATTGTCGGCCTGGGTGGTGCTGCCCATCATGCCGCCACTGCGATAGCGGAACAGGATGTAGTCCTGCAGCCGCCCCGCGTAGGCCGAGACCCAGACATCCACTTGCTGGCTGCGGAACTGCAGGCCCAGATCCAGCTGCGTGGTCTGCTCCGGCTTCACCGCGGAGAACGCATTGATGCTGCCGGCCGGCCCTGCATTGGCCGAGAACAGCTCCCAGTAATCCGGCATGCGCTCGCTGTGGCCGATACCGGCGTACCAGGTCCAGGCCTGCCCGTGGTCGCGCTCATAACGCAGGAAACCGCTGCCCAGATCCTGCTGCCGGTACTGCCCGGCGGTCGGGTTGGGCATGTTCATCATGCCGGTTGTCGCACGCCGGTCCTTCACCTGCGCACGGTCCAGGCGCAGGCCACTGATCCAGCGCTGTGCGGTTCCTTCGCCCAGGGTCAGCTCAGTGAACACGCCCAGGTTGCTGAAGTCGGCATCGCGCTTCCACGGCGATTGCTGCCAGGTGTTGCGGCCCATGCCATTGCGGCTGCGATGGCGGCTGTCCTGCGCATCCACGCCAGCGACGATGGCCACGTCCTGCCAGCGCCACTCGCTGCTGACGCGGCCGCCGGTGGTACGACGTTCCACGTTCGAGGCCATCGGCATCGGCATGCTGCTGGCCGGGTTGGGCGTGCGCAGCGTGTAGTTGTCCATCAGGTGATCGGCGTTGTTGTAGTACAGATTGGCCTGCAGCTTGTCCCATGCACCGGGCAGGTTGCCGCGTTCAAAACGCAGCCCATAGCTGTCGCGCTTGAAGGCGGCACCGTCCATGCCACGGCCGGCGTAACGGGCGATCGCGTCGCCGGTGCCGGCACTGAGTTCCAGCACGGTATCGGCATCGGGCGTCCAACCAATGGCGGCATCGGCATTCCACTTGCGCCAGCGCGAGGGCACCACATCGCCATTGCCGTCCTTGTAGTCATCGGCTTCCGAGCGGTTGCCGTTGACCCGGACATAGCCGGGCCGGCTGCCGAAGCTGGCGTCCAGCACCTGGTCGTTGCGGTTGTTGGAGCCGGCCAATGCACTGGCGTTGAGCCGCATGCCCGGCGCATCGAAACGCGGGGTGTCGCGCTCGAAACGCACGGTGCCGGCCGAGGCACCCGCGCCCCAGCGCACGCTTTGCGGGCCCTTGATCACCGTCAGGCGATCAAAGGTCTCCGGGGCTATATAGGACAGCGGATTGTCCATCCGCGACGGGCAGGCGCCGATCAGCGTGCCATCGTTGCTGAGGATGTTCAGGCGCGAGCCGCCCATGCCGCGCAGCACCGGGTCGCCATTGGTGCCGCCGTTGCGGATGGCGGCAAAGCCCGGCACGGTCTTGAGGTAGTCGGCGCCATCACTGGCCGGCACCGGTTGCCGGGGCAGCCGCGGGTCGGTCACCCATTGCAGCGGCGATGAAGGCGCAGCTGCGGTCACCACCAGGGTATCCAGGGTTTTGGCATCACCGGATTCGGCGGCAACCGCAAGCGGAGCAAACAGCGCCAGGCAGACGCAGACAGGCAGGCATGCCGGAACACCCGGCATACGGGAAGAGAGGTACATGCAATTCTCCAATACGACACAGCCACGCCCTGCCCTATCGGCAGCGCGCGGCACACAGGAAAGGTGGTGGTTGTGTCAGGAGAGCGGCGGCGGCCCGCGCGCGGGATGGGCAGGCCAGCGCAGGCTGGGCGGCAATGCCGTGCTGCGCGGCACCCACGGCGAAAGCCGGTACAGCAACGGCGGCAGCACCAGCAGCAAGGCCAACCAGGGCAGCAGGCGCGAGGGCATGCTGCAGTAGTCGCAGGCCTCGCCGTGGGCGGCATGCGGATCGGCTGGCGACGTGGGCCTGGCTGCCGGCGCCATCGCTTCGCTGGCAGGATGTTGATGCGCGGCATGCATGCCGTGATGTGCCGCGTGCGGGTCGGCGGGCTGCGTCGCGGCCGGCATCGCCATGCCGACCCTCATCTGCGCATGTCCGGCCTGGTGTGACTGCTGCCAACGGCTGATCACCGGCGCCACCGCCATCAGCACGGCGGCCAACAGTGCAAGCTGCAGCAGGAAGCGGTGGATACGGGTCAGGCGCATGGCCCCGGCATTCTATCGGTGCCGGCCGCATCCATTGTCCGGCGCAGGTGCGACCGTTTGCCGCAGCCTGCAGACGATGAATACGCGCCTCTCAATTCAGCGCGATGTGGTGACGCTGCTTGAGCTGCGCGTAGCACAGCACGCAGACGATGCTCATGTCGTTGAATGCATCAAACACCTCGGTCAAGCCACCTTGCTGCTGGTACATGTCTTCGCACAGATGACACCAGGCCTGCAGGTCGTAGGGGTCGTTGCTGTTCTCGATGACACCCAGGCGCGGCGACGGCAACTGCAGCATATGCCGACAGACCACGGCCGAGACCTGCCGGCCGTGCAGATGGCATTCCACCAGCAGCGGCTCGCTGCCATCGTTGTCCGGGCGTCGCATGCGGGTACGCTCCACAATCACTG
The DNA here is from genome assembly GCF_002477705.1 of Stenotrophomonas sp. UBA7606. NCBI lineage: Bacteria > Pseudomonadati > Pseudomonadota > Gammaproteobacteria > Lysobacterales > Lysobacteraceae > Stenotrophomonas > Stenotrophomonas sp. UBA7606. The sequence goes on from NZ_DLJW01000122.1 coordinate 30,897, forward strand.
CTCGACGAGCATGCACACCCCGGAAGCGCGTGGAAGTAGGGTTTGCACTGCTTTGGCAGTAGCAGAAGCGGATGAGCATCCACTGGCCGTCCCGCCTATGCGTTGCTGCCCTGCAGTTGCGCTGCAAAGGACAAGACTGCCGCTGCCGCCGTCTGCGGACAGGCCTGCAGCAACATATGCGGGCCGGCCAGTTCAACCAGACGGGCATCATCGACCCTGGCCAGGATCTGCCGTGCCGACGCCGCACGGATCAGACGGTCATGCAGGGCGCGTAGATAAAGCACCGGTACAGCGATGCGTGACAGCTGCGACGTCGCATCCACCTGCAGCGTCAGTGCCGCACGATGCCGCAGTACGGCCGGCTCAACCTGCTGCAATGCCGACTTCATCTGCGCAAGCAGAGCGGCGCTGGCCCAGCGGCCAAACAGCAGCCAGCGCAGCAGTGGCATCGGCAGCGTGCTTACCGGCATGCGCTGGCCGATGGCGGCAAACGGTGACAGCAACGGCAACGGTGCCCGTGCGAAGGTGGTGCTCAGTACCAGACCGATCAGGTTCGCAGGGGGATTGGCGGCTATCGATACCGCAATCGGACCGGAGAACGACTCCCCCAAGCAGTACGAAGGGAACATCGGTGGGCAGGGCTGCACGTACCAGTGCCTCCAGCGCCGGGTAATCCAGTTGCTGGTCGTGCGGATAGCGCACTACCGTGATCGCGTGCCAGGCGGTACCAAGCGCCGCGATGAAAGGTGCGTGCAAGCCCGCAGTGCCATCCAGGCCGGGCAGGACAAGCAGAGCCGCCTTCCTGCCCATCGCGGTCAGACGGTGATGGTCTGGGTGAGCGATTCCCAGGTGGGCGGCACCGGCCAGTCGGCGGCCTGGTTGCCGTCCAGCACGCGCCGCAGGTCACGTTTGTCGATCTGCGGTGCCAGCACGTGCACCAGTTCCAGTGCGTAGTCGCGCAGCACCCGGTCGCGCGGCAACACCGCCCAGGCGATGCATTCGGGAATTGATGCCGGTGCCGGCCAGGCACGCAGATCGGTGTCGTAGCTGTTGACTGCCATCTCCGCCAGCAGCCCGACCCCGAGGCCAGTACGTACATAGGTCTTGATCAGGTCCGCGTCCAGTGCGGTCAGTGTCAGGTCCGGCTCCAGATCCAGTGCGGCAAAAGCGCGCCGCAATGACGAACTGGTGCGGGTGGAGGATTCGTAGCTGATCAGCGGCTGGCTTGCCAATGCGGCCATGTCAGGCACATTGCCCGGGCGGTCGAAGGGATGGCCCTTGGGCACCAGCACCAGCCGCCGCCAGCGGTACAACGGCACGGCAATGCCGGTGGTGGGTTCACCGCCCGCGGTACTGATGATGGCGATGTCGGCGTCGCCCTGGCTGAGCAGGTCCAGCGCATCGCTTTCGGCGGCCTGCTGCAGGTGCACACTGACCTGCGGATAGGCCTGCTTGATGCGGGCGACCGCCGGTGGCAGCACGAAGCGCGCCTGCGTGTGGGTGGTGGTCAGCACCAGCTGGCCGTGGCTCTCGCGGCGCTGGTTGGCGGCATAGGTGCGGATGTTGTTGGCCTCGGCCAGTACCGCACGGGCGCGGCTGATCACTTCCTCGCCTGCGGGCGTCACCGACTCCAGGCTGCGTCCCTTGCGCACGAACAACAGAAAGCCCAACTCGTCCTCAAGCTGTTTGAGCTGTTTGGACAACCCCGGCTGGGTGGCATGCACCCGTGTCGCGGCGAGCGTGATGTTCAGCTCGGCATCGGCAATGGCTACGAGGTAACGCAGTTGGGTAAGGGTCATCGCAGTGGGTAAGTGTGAACTTCAGTAAGGGTGTGTGAAGAATGTAGGCCAATTCGTCGTTCGAGCTTATAACCGAAAGTAATTTACCCCGCTGGGCAAGTCATTTCCGACCCCGACGGCCGGGGGTTACGTTCACGGGCCTCCTCATACCGCTGACATTAACGCCTTGGACGCCCCTCTGTTTCCGCTGTTTGCCGACCTCAAGGGACGGGCTGTGCTGGTGGTGGGGGGCGGAGCGGTCGCCGAGCGCAAGACCGAGGCCCTGCTGCACGCCGGTGCCCTGCCCCGCGTAGGCGCACCGCGGCTGAGTGCAGGCCTGCTGGCGCGGCTGGAGGCCGGCCAGCTGCAGTGGCTGCAGGGCGAATTCGATGCGCAATGGCTGGACACCGATATCTGGCTGGTGATCGCCGCCACCGACGACCCTGCCATCAACCGTGACGTGGCCGCCGCCGCCCAGGCCAGGCACCTGTTCGCCAACGTAGTGGACGATGCGCAGCTGTCCGCCTTCCATGTTCCGGCCGTGGTGGAACGCGGGCCGCTGCAGATTGCCATTTCCAGTGGCGGCGGTGCGCCGATGGTGGCCCGCCATGTACGCGGTCGCATTGAATCCCTGTTCGATCAGGCTTGGGGCGACCTGGCTGACCTGGTTACCCGCAAGCGCAGCCTGATCCGCGCGCAGCTGCCTGACCTGGCCGCGCGCCGCCGTTTCTTTGACCGCTTGGTCGAGGGCCCGATGCTGGGCCTGTTGCGTCGCCGCCAGAGCGTGGACGCACAGTGCCAGCTGCTGCAGGACCTGCGCGAGGAAGCCGCCACCCCCATCGGTTCGGTGGTGCTGGTGGGCGCAGGCTCCGGCGACCCCGGCCTGCTGACTCTCAATGCCCTGCGCGCGCTCAACCAGGCCGATGTCATCCTGCACGACCGCCTGGTCAGCGCCGAGGTGCTGCAACTGGCCCGCCGCGATGCCGACTACATCGAGGTCGGCAAGTCCGCGCAGGGCCACAGCACCGCGCAGGACCACATCCATGCGCTGATGCTGGCGCATGCCCGCGCCGGCAAGCGCGTGGTGCGGCTCAAGGGCGGCGATGCCTTCGTGTTTGGTCGCGGCGGCGAGGAACTGCAGTTCCTGCGCACCCACGGCGTGCCCTATGAGGTGGTGCCCGGCATCACCGCCGCGCTGGCTTGCGCCGCCTACGCCGGCATACCGCTGACCCATCGCAACCATGCCCAGCAGCTGCGCCTGGTCACCGCGCACTGCAAGGATTCATTGGACACACTGGATTGGCCGGAACTGGCGCAGCCGCGGCAGACCCTGGTGTTCTACATGGGCGTTGCCGCGCTGGCGCAGATCCGCAAGCGCCTGCTGGGCGCGGGGCTGCCCGCCAACACGCCGTTCGCGCTGATCGAGAACGGCTCACGTGCCAACCAACGTGTGGTCCGAGGGCCGCTGCAGCAATTACCCGATACCGCCGCCCAGCACCAGGTGCAGTCGCCAGCCTTGCTGATCCTGGGCGACGTAGCGGCACTGGCCGACGAACTGCATTGGTTCGGCACGCCGCCGCTGCTCGCAACGCCTCCTGCTTCCTCACTTTCCGCAAAGACGGCTGCGCCCACACTGGCCGACGCCGCCTGACCACCTCCCCGGAGAATTCAATGGCTATCTACAACAGCATCCTGGACACCATCGGCAATACACCGGTGGTCAAGCTCAACCGCCTGGCCCCGGCCGGCGTGGATATCTACGTCAAGGTGGAGTCGTTCAACCCGGCCGGCTCGGTCAAGGACCGCTTGGCCCTGGCCATCATCCTGGACGCGGAGAAGAAGGGCCTGATCAAGCCCGGCGACACCATCGTCGAAGCCACCTCCGGCAATACCGGCGTGGCCCTGGCCATGGTGGCCGCCGCGCGCGGCTACAAGTTCGTCGCCACCATGGTGGAAACCTTCTCGGTGGAGCGTCGCAAGCTGATGCGCGCCTACGGTGCCAAGGTGATCCTGACCCCGGCCGCCGAACGCGGTACCGGCATGGTGCGCAAGGCCAAGGAACTGGCTCAACAGCATGGCTGGTTCCTGGCCAGCCAGTTTGCCAATCCGGCCAACCCGGCCTTCCACCGCCAGACCACCGCCGCCGAAATCCTGCGCGACTTCGCTGGCAAGCGGCTGGATTACTTCGTCAGCGGCTGGGGCACCGGCGGCACCCTCACCGGCGTGGGCGAGGTGCTGAAGCTGGCCCGCCCGGACACCCGCATCATCGCCACCGAACCGGCCGGTGCCGCCCTGCTCGCCGGCAAGGAGTTCAGCCCGCACAAGATCCAGGGCTGGACCCCGGACTTCGTCCCGGAAGTGCTCAACCGCGAGGTCTACGACCAGTTGCTGTCGATCCAGGACGAGCGTGCGATCGAAACCTCGCGCCGGCTGGCCGCCGAGGAAGGCATCTTCGTCGGCATCTCGGCCGGTGCCACCGTCGCCACAGCGCTGGATGTCGCCGCCAAGGCCGAGGCCGGCTCGGTGATCCTGGCGATGCTGCCCGATACCGGCGAGCGCTACTTCTCCACCCCCCTGTTCGCCGACGTCAACGACGGCTCGGACGACGACTGGCTGGCTGGCCTTCCGTAACTGTCGTTACTTAACCCGTCAGCAACGCGAAGGCCGCCCATGCGGCCTTCGTGCTTTTCCGGGTCCGTGAATCGCACCAGATGAGACGTCATGGGCGCAGACTGCCGCTGTGTCCGGCGTGGCGGTAGCCGTCACATCTTTCTCATACATCGCAAGGGAAGATCACGGCCATGAACATTGAAGTCTGGCAGGGCGACATCACCGAACTGGCCGTTGACGTCATCGTCAACGCGGCCAACGAAAGCCTGCTTGGCGGCGGCGGCGTGGACGGCGCAATCCATCGGGCCGCAGGCCCCGGCCTGCTGCGCGAATGCGAGCAGTTGCCCGAACTGCGCACCGGGGTGCGCTGCCCCACCGGCGAGGTGCGCGCCACCGGCGGACACAATTTGCCGGCCAAACATGTATTCCATACCGTTGGCCCGGTGTGGCGCGATGGTCGCCATGATGAAGCAGCGTTGCTGGCCAATTGCTACTGGCAATCGCTGCGCCTGGCTGAGCAGATGGGGTTGGAATCAATTGCATTCCCGGCGATCAGTTGCGGCGTGTATGGCTACCCGCTGCATCAGGCGGCGGTCATAGCCGCCACCGAGACCATGACCTGGCAGAAGAGCCATGCGCGGCCTTCGCGGATCGTGCTGGTGGCTTACAACGCTGCGGCATTCAAGATCTACCAGCAGGCCCTGGCCAGCGCTGCGCCGGCGCAGGAGCATACGGGTTCTGTACTGGCGTCGTTTGCGGGTGGGTTTGCGCCTGCGCATTGAGGTTTGGTTGTTCAACGGCCAAGCAAAAGCAAAAGCTACCCCTCCCCAGCCCTCCCCTTTGCTGCGCGAAAGGGAGGGGGCAAGAGCGGCTGCGCACGATCTATCCGACCTGCATGAACTGCCCCCTCCCTTTGCCGCAGGCAAGGGGAGGGTTGGGGAGGGGTAGCTCTTTGCCGCAAACCAATCACCCGACTTCACCACCCAACCCATAAATCCAGGCATCAAAAAACCCCTGCAGTGAGCGCCCGGCCGCACGCTCCATCGCCTTCTGGAAATCCGCCGTCACCACCGAGCGCCCATCATTGGCCTGTGTGTACTCGCGCAACCCGCGCCAGAACAGCTCCTCGCCCAATTCCATGCGCAAACGGTGCAGCACGTACGCGCCCTTCCTGTAGACCACCGCACGATCATCGGCGCTGGGTTTGTTCCAATCCGGATACACCAACGGCCGATCAGCGCCCTTCTCACGCAGCGCCCGCACCCGCTGCTCCCAGCCCTGCACCATCGCCTGGTAGGCGGCCTCGCCCTGCGCCTGCTGCAACCACGCCGCGGTCATGAAGTTGGCGAAACCTTCGTTGAGCCAGAAGTGCTCCCAGCTGGCACAGGTCACGCGTACGCCCCACCATTGATGCGCGGCTTCGTGGGCGATCAAGCCAGTCTGGGTGGGATCATCCAGCACGCCTTTGCCATAGGCCTCCGACATCACCGACAGACCAGCCATTTCCTGGCCGATTGTGTTGGCGACCAGCGCCTGCCGATAGTCGCCTTCATAGGCCAGGCCTGCGCGTGCAGCGAAGAAGTCGAGCATGTCGTCAGTGGCGGCGAACACCTGCCGCAGCTCGGCCTCGGAACGGTCCTTCGAGTAGAACTGCAAGCGCCCCTGCCGCGCGTGCTGATAAGGCCCTGCAGCAAAGCCATAGACGAACGCCGGCGTTGGTTTGCGCAGCTGCCATCGGTGTTCGATGCGACCATCACCGAGCAGGCGCGATGGCAGTTCATCGCCAACCGCCGTCGCATGCAGGTTGCGAGGAAGGCGTAGTGCCAACTGCAGCGTAGCGCGCTCGTCCGGCGCATCCACCGACGGCATCCATTGGCTGGTGGAGAATATCGTGTAGACCTCGTTGCGTGCGGCGGCGAACTCCAGGCCAAAGCGCGGCTTGCCGCGGTAGTGCACGCGTACGCTGCCTTGCTGGCCCGCGGTCAACGTCGCTGCAAGGCTGATGGTCAGCGTTCCATCGGCCTGCTGGAAGTTGAGGGGCTTGTCATCGTGCGTGACCGAATCGACGACCAGTTCACCACTGTCCAGGACCAGCTGATGCAGTGGGGCCGTGGCGTCGAAGCGCACCAGGGTCTCCCCCTGCAGCTGACCGGTGGCGATATCCAGATCCAGGCTGGTTGCGTAGTGCTGGATATCGAAATCGCGTGGCTCCGCGGCAAACGTGGATGCAGTCATGGTCGACACCAACAGTCCCAGCGCGATTCTGCGGTGCATCGGATCACCTCTGAGGAAAAACCCGATTGTAGGGCGCCGAGCTTGCAGGAGCCGCGTTAGCCACGCAGCTGAAAATGATCAGGCTGCCTGGAATGACTGCAATGCAGCCACCTCGACTGTTGCGTTGGCACCAGCGGTTAACGCCGCACCTGCAAAAGCAAAGCAAAACAAAACGCCGGCTTATGGCCGGCGTTCTGTTCAACTCACGCAGGTTGGCCTATCAGCCTTCCCACTTGCCCTGTGCAGCCAGGCCGTTTTCCTTGGCACGCTCGAACACGGTCTTCTGTGCGGCAGCGTAGTTGCCCTTCATATCCTTGGCCCACAGCTTCAGTGCCGCCTGCTGCATGGCGCGGCCATAGGAGAAGCTCAGCGGCCACGGCAGGTTGCCCAGCTGGTTCATGGCGTTGAGGTGCGCGGTGGACTGCTCGTCGCTCTGGCCCCCGGACAGGAATACCACGCCCGGCAGGATCGCCGGCACGGTCGACTTCAGGCACATCACGGTGGACTCGGCCACTTCCTCGACATCCACCTGCTCGTCGCAGGTCTTGCCCGGAATGACCATCGAGGCCTTCAGGATGGTGCCTTCCAGCACCACGTTCTGCTGGTACAGGGCGTCGAACAGCGAACGCAGGGTGGCTTCGGTGACTTCGTAGCAGGTCTCGATGTCGTGGTCGCCGTCCATGATCACTTCCGGCTCAACCATCGGCACCAGGCCGCATTCCTGGCACAGGGCAGCATAACGGGCCAGCGCGTGGGCGTTGGACTCGATGCAGGTACCCGACGGCATGCTTTCGCCGATGTTGATCACCGCACGCCACTTGGCGAAACGGGCGCCCAGCTTGTAGTACTCCTGCAGACGCTCGCGCAGGCCGTCCAGGCCTTCGGTCACCAGCTCACCGGGGCAGCCGGCCAGCGGGTGCGCACCCTTGTCGACCTTGATGCCCGGGATCATGCCGTTGTCGGCCATGTACTTGGCGAACGGCACGCCGTCCTTGGTCGACTGGCGGATGGTTTCGTCGTACAGGATGGCGCCGGAGATGTGCTCGTTGAGCTTCGGCGTGGTCAGCAGCAGTTCGCGGTAGGCACGACGGTTTTCTTCCGTGTTCTCGATGCCGACGCTTGCGAAGCGCTTGGCAATCGTGCCGGTGGATTCGTCAATGGCGATGATGCCCTTGCCCGGGGCAACCATGGCCTGGGCGGTTTCAGCCAGCAGTTCGATGCTCATGAGGTTCCTGTGACAGCGTGCGGGAAAACCCGGATTATAGCCCGGCACGCTCACCGGCTGGCTGCCCGCAAGGTCTGGAATCGGTTTCAGGCTGTCAGGTCAGGACAAAACCTGTCCGGTCCGATCAGTTGCTGACCGGAGCGGTGGCGTGTTGCTGACGTCGCTTACAGGTCGCCCAAGCCGCTGGCGCGACCGTCATTGCCCACTTCCAGCAGACGCAAGGTGTTGGTGGCGCCATGGGTTTCCATGTGCTCGCCGCTGGTGAACACCACCCGATCACCCGCTTCCAGCAGGTTGGCCTCGACCAGCAGACGGATGCTGCCGCGCGCCGCTTCACGCGGGGTGAAGCCACGGCTGTCGAAGTTGATCGGGAACACGTCGCGCATCAGCGCCATCTGCCGGCGTGCGCCGTCATGGCGGGTAACCGCATAGATCGGCGCCTTGGCGCGGAAACGCGACAGGTAACGCGCGGTGCCACCGGATTCGGTCATCGCCACGATGGCGCGCACGCCGACGTGCTGCGACAGGAACATGGTGGCCATGGCGATGGCCTGGTCGGCGCGCTCCAGGTTGCGCGGCGAGGCATTGAAGTCGGTCTCGGTCTGGAACTGGCGCTCTGCACCCAGGCAGATGCGGGCCATCGCCTCGACCGCCTTGACCGGGTAGGCACCGGCCGCGGTTTCGGCCGACAGCATCACCGCATCGGTGCCGTCGATGACCGAGTTGGCCACGTCCAGCACTTCGGCGCGGGTCGGAATCGGGCTTTCGACCATCGACTGCAGCATCTGCGTGGCGGTGATGACCACCTTGTTCTGCGCCAGCGAGGCCTTGATGATCTTTTTCTGCAGGCCCGGCAGCTCGGCGTCGCCGATTTCCACCCCCAGGTCACCGCGCGCCACCATCACCACATCACTGGCGTCGACGATCTCTTCCAGGTTCTCGATGGCTTCGGTGCGCTCGATCTTGGACACCAGCGCCGCGTCGCAGCCGTGCTGCTGGGCGATGGCACGTGCATCGTTCATGTCCTGCGCGTTGCGGCAGAACGAGACGGCAATGAAGTCCACGCCGATCTTGGCGACGATACCGATCAGTTCCTTGTCACGCTCGGTCAGCGCGCCCAGCGACAGGCCACCGCCCTGCTTGTTCAAGCCCTTGCGGTCGGACAGCACGCCGTCGTTGAGCACGGTGTTGATGATGCGCTCACCCTGCACCTCAACCACCTGCAGCTGCATCAGGCCGTCGTCGAGCAACAGCACGTCACCCGGGCCCACGTCCTGCGGCAGGCCGAGGTAGCTCACGCCCACCTGGCTGGCATCGCCGGCCGGTGCATCGGTACTGGCGATCAGATCAAAACGATTACCGGCCTTGAGCGTGACCTTGCCTTCGGCAAAGCGCTCGATGCGGATCTTCGGGCCCGGCAGGTCGGCCAGGATGCCCACTTCCACACCCACGCGCTGGGCCGCGGCACGCACATCGGCAGCACGCTTGGCCTGGCCGGACGGATCGCCGTGGGAGAAGTTCAGTCGCACCACGTTGACGCCCGCGCGGAACAGATCATCCAGCACGCCGGGTGCATCGGTTGCCGGCCCGAGGGTGGCGAGGATCTTGGTGCGGCGCTGACGTTCAATCATGGTACTTGCTCTCCCTAATAGACCGCCGAAAGTAGCACATCCGTTGCATGACAACGATGTCGCATACGATTTCATAAGACACTTTCTGCACTGTCCCAAAGACAGGCCAGACAGGCCGTCTGGACATACCGTACGGCATGACAACGCGGGACCTATCACTGGCTTGCATAGGTCAATAAGCGCTGGGCATAGCTCAGCACGTGAAGGTTGCTGTTGCGTGTTGGCCCGAGGGCAAGTCGTGCTGCTTTGCAGCAGAAAAGATTGGCAGCAGAGACATGCCGAGGACATCGGATGACAAGCGGGCGCGCGACTGCTGCGAAAGGGGCTTCCCCCTGAAACCTCCCAGATCGTCATTCCCGCGCAGGCGGGAATCGCTCTTGGCTCTTGGCTCTTGGCTCTTGGCTCTCGCCACACACAACAACATCCAAAGCAAAGTCAAAAGCCAAGAGCGATTCCCGCCTGCGCGGGAATGAGGATCAATTTTTTCTGTGCAGTGAAAGCATGGAGGCTCCGGTTACCAAAGCCTCAAAACACCCGCCCCAACAATCAACCGCGCAATACCGCTGCCAACTCATCGGGCGTAGCCACCACCGCTCCAGCCCCGGCAGCCTGCAATTCCTCGCGACCACCAAAGCCCCACAGCACACCCACATTGCGCATGCCGTGGTGACGCGCACCTTCGATATCCATGCGCCGGTCGCCGATCATCCAGCACGCTGCCGGCTGCAGTTGCAGGCGCTGCAGGGCCTCGGCGATCAGTTCCGGTTTGTGGCTGCGCGAGCCGTCCGGAGTGGCGCCGATGATGTCCTCGAAACAGCTGCCGAACGGCAGGTGCTCGACGATGCGGCGGGCATGCGGCTCATTCTTGGCGGTGACCACCGCCAGCCGATGGCCGGCCGCATGCAGGCCCTGCACGACCTCGCCGATACCGGCGTAGATCGCATGCTCCTGCCAGCCCAGCACGTCAAAGCGCTCGCGGTACAGCTCAACGGCCCGCTCCACCCGCTCGGCGTCGCCGAATACCGGGCTGAAGCTGGTACGCAGCGCCGGGCCGATCCACTTGCGCAGTTCGGCGTCGCCCGGCACCGGCTGGTCCATCTTCTCCAGCGCATAGGCCACGCAGCGGGTGATGCCGACGGCCGAGTCAATCAGCGTGCCGTCGAGATCGAAGAAGAACACATCGCGGCTCACGCGCCGCGGGCCTCCAGCGCTGCCACCGCCGGCAAGGTCTTGCCCTCCAGGAACTCCAGGAACGCGCCACCACCGGTGGAGATATAGCTCACTTCCTTGGCGATGCCATACTTGTCCACGGCTGCCAGGGTGTCACCACCGCCGGCAATCGAAAATGCCTTGGAGCCGGCGATGGCACGGGCCAGCGCTTCAGTACCCTTGCCGAAGGCGTCGAACTCGAACACGCCGACCGGGCCGTTCCAGACCACGGTGCCGGCCTTGGCGATCAGCTCGGCGTACTGTGCGGCGGTCTGCGGGCCGATATCCAGGATCATGTCGTCGGCACCCACGGCGTCCACGGCCTTGATCGTGGCCGGGGCGTCAGCTGCAAATGCCGGCGCCACCACCACGTCGGTCGGCAGCGGGATTTCGGCGCCGCGGGCCTTGGCATCGGCATCGATCTTGCGCGCGGTGTCGAGCAGATCGTTCTCGACCAGCGACTTGCCCACGCCATGGCCTTCGGCCGCGATGAAGGTGTTGGCGATGCCGCCACCGACGATCAACTGGTCCACCTTGCCGACCAGGCTGGACAGCAGCTCCAGCTTGGTCGAGACCTTGGAGCCGGCCACGATCGCCAGCAACGGGCGCGCCGGCTTGGCCAGCGCCTTGTCCAGCGCGTCCAGCTCGGCCATCAGCAGCGGACCGCCGGCCGCGACCGGGGCGAAACGGATCACGCCATGGGTCGAGGCCTGGGCACGGTGGGCGGTACCAAAGGCATCCATCACGAACACATCGCACAGCGCGGCGTACTTCTGCGACAGCGCCTCATCGTCCTTGCCCTCGCCCACGTTCATGCGGCAGTTTTCCAGCAGCACGATCTGGCCCGGGGCCACGTCCACGCCGTCCACCCAGTCCTTGACCAGCGGCACGTCCACGCCCAGCAGCTCGGACAGGCGCTTGGCCACCGGCGCCAGCGAATCGGCTTCGCTCCACACGCCTTCCTTGGGACGGCCCAGGTGCGAGGTCACCAGTACAGCGGCGCCCTTCTCCAGTGCCAGCTTCAGGGTCGGCAGCGAGGCGGTGATGCGCTGCTCGGAGGTGATCCGGCCGTTCTCGTCGATCGGCACGTTCAGATCCTGACGGATCAGTACGCGCTTGCCGGAAAGGTCGAGGTCGGTCATGCGAACGATGGACATGGCAGGATCAGCTCCGCAGAGTGTGGGGAAACCGCAATTCTCGCCCGCCCTGCCTGCAGGGGCAAACCCAAGGTGCACCGGATGTCGCCACGCCTGCCGCAACCCGAGCTGTCCAGCCCCCGCCTGCGCCTGCGCGAGGTGCATGCCAACGACGCGCCGGCACTGTTCGCCATCCACAGCCACCCCCAGGTGATGCGCTACTGGAGCTATCCGGCCTGGACCGAACTGGCACAGGCCGAACAGAAGATCGCCGACATCCAGCGTCAGCGCCGCGAACTGGACATCCTGATCTATGCCATTGCCGATGCCGACAGCGACCGGCTGATCGGCAGCAGCGCGGTGTTCCATATCGACCCGGAACAGGCCCGCGCCGAAATCGGCTACAGCCTGCATCCGGACTGGCAGGGCCGGGGCCTGGCCAGCGAAGCGCTCAGGCTGATCCTGGACTATCTGTTCAAGCAACATGGACTGCGCCGGATCGAGGCCGACATCGACCCACGCAACCTGCCTTCCTGCCGCCTGCTGGAAAGGCTGGGCTTCGTCCGCGAAGGCCTGTTCCGGCAACGCTGGGACGTAAACGACGAGATCTGCGACAGCGCCATGTACGGGCTGCTACGCCAGGATTTCAATCCGTAGGGCCGAGCCATGCTCGGCAGCGGCCTTGGCAATGCAGCACCCTACATCGCAAAGCCTGTCCAGCAACCCGCCACACACCACTGCGTTCAGATCGCTGCGCTTCTGATCCGATGTATGCGAGCGCACTTCAAGCCGCGCCACACCTTCGGCAACGCGCCACCGCCGGCAGCTGGCCGCCTATCCCTGTTGCGGGAGCCACCTCCTCCCGCAACCGGATCAGCACCGCGCCCAGCCGGAAAGCGACCTCATGTGCCGCTCTTGTCGCGGCTGCTGCGCATCAGGCTCAACGCAAAGCCGGTGACCGCCAAGGCGCCGAGCACCAACACCACCCACAGCACGATGTTCTTCCAATCCCGTGGCTCGGGTGCAGGCTGGTAGGCCGCGTCACCGGCACGCTGCGCCATCGCCCCCAGGCTGGCGGCCGCCGGCTGCCACTGCGCGCCATTGCGCGCGCGCAACGCTGCCAGCATCGGGTCCAGCGCCGCCTGCGCCTTGCCCTCGTCGGCGCTGCCTGCGACCAGCAGATACGGTGCCCTGCCCTGCGCCAGGAACACGATGCTGCCCGGCCGGTAGCCCAGGCGCAGCACCGGCGCTGCCGCCGGTATCGCACCCGGCTCGGCCTGCAGCCGCCACTGGCGGTCGTCGACGATGCCGGAGGTTTCCAGCGGCGGCGAGCGCTGCTGCTTGCCGGCTTCGCTCAGGTTCCAGGCATTCCATCCGCTGGTCAGCACCTGCCATGCCGGCTCACCATCGTCGGCACGCACCCGGTCCTGGTCGCGGCTGGACACGGTCCAGCTCACCGCGCTGTTGGGCGGCATCACCACGTCCAGCCGCTGCACCGGGAAGCGCCCGTGCAGACGGTACAGATAACCGTCCTTGCCATTGCCACCGGCAGCAGCCTGCAACTGCTGCCACTGCCAATCACTGATCTCCACCGCGTCGGCAAACTCACCGCGCAGGCCCAGCAGCTGCGGCGCTCCGCTGCGCTGCAGCGGCACCAGCCGCAGGTAGCGCAGGCCGGATTCGACCTTGATGCTGTTGCTGCGCAGCTCATTGCCCTGATTGCGCAGCTGCACCAGCCGCACCTGTGGATCGAGCACCTGCCACCCGCGCAGGTCATCACTGCCTTCCAGGCGATAGCCCAGGTCCAGCGTTGCCGCCGTATCACTCCAGTCAACCAGCAGCCGCCGCAGCTTGCCGGCCTCCGCGCCCAGATCGATCAGCCAGATCGGATCAGGCGCACCCGCGTCCGCACGCAGCGCCACCGAATTGCGGATCGAAACGACCTTGCCGCCGGCATCGCGCTGCACCACCACGCTCAGATCGTCATCCCCGGCGGCGCTGCCGGCCGGCAGCGCAAACCATTGCAGCGGCGCGGTGCGTACCGCGCCGCCAAGCGGCGTGGTCGCGGCATACACGGTACTGGCCACCGGCGTGCCGTCCGCATCAATCACCCGCACATCGCGCAGGTCACGCCAATGCGCGGCCTGGTAGACGGCAGCATCCAAGGGCACGCGATAGGCACCGGCATCGGCCTGCTGCAGCTGCAGCGGCCATTGCTGGGCGAAATCGGTGCTGGCCTGCGCACTCAGCGGCAGCAGGGCCAGCACAAGCAGACGTTTGATCATGCCGTTGTTTCCTCGTTGTTGTCGGCCAGCGCGCGGCGCGGCGGTGCCGGCGCCAGCCAGCCCACCAGCGTGCACAGCAAGCCATAGGCGATGAAGGCACCGATGCCGAGCAGGTCACCCAGGTTGCCGCGGTCCACCAGCAGCAACTTTGCCAGCACCACGCTCATCAGGATGGCACCGGCCAGCCACAGGCCCCACTGCCCGCGACGCGAACCACTGATCCAACCGATCACGCCCAGCAGGCTCCAGACCACGGTCAAGCTGGTCTGCGCCAGCTTGCTGCCGAGCAGGCTCTCGTTCCACGGCACGTCACCCCAGTGATGCACGGCGCGCAAGGTCATCACCGTGACCAGCACCAGCGCCGCCAATGCCGTGCCCACCAACTGTGCCGGCAGCACCCCTACGCCACGGTTCTGCCGCAGACGCATCGCGAGCAGGGCCAGCACCGCGATTTCGGCCAGCTCCAGCGGGTTGAACACCACGATCCACGGCAACGGCGCGGCCGAACCGGCGCTGGACAGCGAAGTCAGCCACCACAGCCCAAGCGCCGCAAAAACAGCCAACTGTAAGGCCGTGCGGTAGCGATCAAATGCCGCACCCAGCGGCTGCGACAGCCATGCCCAGCGGTACATCGACAACACCGCCAGCAACAGCCAGGGCAGCGCCAGCAGCATGCCCACCCAGCCTTCGGCCAAGGCGAAGCGAGCGCCCACATGCCAGGCCAGCAAGGACACCACCGTCGGCCACAGCAACCACCAGGCCAGCTGCGCCAGGCCAGCAACCCTGCCGCTGCCGGCGCGCAGGCAGATCAGGCTGCGCACGCCCAGCGCCGCAAACACCGCCCAGGCCCATGCGCCATGACCGGCGAACGGTTGCCCGTACTCGGATACCTGCAGGAAAGCCAGCGGGAAGGCCAGGACAAAACCGCCCAGCGTGGTCAGCGACAACGCCAGCGCCGGTGCCCGCCGCTGCACCTCGGCGGCCACCCACGCAGTCACCCCCAGCAGCAGCAACAGCGCATGCAGGCGGCTGCCCACCTCGACAAAATCAGCAACCTCGGTGATCACATTGCCCAGCCACCAGGCCAGGGCCCACACATAGGCAAGCGTCGCCAGCTGCAGTTTGCCCGCAGCGCGGTACCACCATGCGCAGGCAAAGCCGGCAACGGCGATCAGCAAGGCCCCCATGAACGTGGCATTGGCAATGGCCGTCGCCGGCAGCGCGCTTGTATTGGATACGCCGATGAGCAGCGCAGCGGCGGCCGCCAACTGCAGGCCGATGCCGGTCCAGCGCGCCAGGCGCCGTTGCTGGGTCAGGCCCAGCCAGACCAGCCCGGCACCTTCCAGCGCAAACACCGACGCCGTCGCCTTGGCCGACAAGGCCAGCGGCACCGCCAGCGTCGCAAAGCCCACCGCCAGGATGGCATAGCCACGGGCCAGCACATCCAACCGGGGCTTGTGGATCAGCGCGCGTGCCAGCACGGCGTACAGCGCGGCCACGCCCAAGGCGCACAGCGCCAGCGGCATGCGCTCACCCTGCAACAAGCCGGCCTGCAGCGAGAAGGCGATCAGCGGCGTGCCAAACAACAGGCAGCCATCGATGCGGGCACTGCCGGCACTGGCCGCCTTGCGTGCATACAGCAGCGGCAACAGCAGATAGAACACGAAGAACAGCAACAGGAACGGCTCGGTGCTGTTGAACTTGCCCGGTGTGTAATCCAGCACACCCCAGATCGTGCCGATGCCCCAGGTGAAGACAAACCCGAGCAGGTTGAGGATGCGCCACGGCCGCACCCAGGCAATGGCGAAAATGCCGGCATTGAGCAGCGCGTAATACGCAAACAGCGCGACATGGTTGCCACTGCCGTCCGATAGCCAGATCGGCGCCATGAAGCCGGCCAATACACCGAGGATGGCCAATGTGCGGCTTTCCTGCAGCACGGCCATTACCGACAAGCCGGCAATCAGCACCACGCTCAAGGCAAAGGCCGGCGCGCTGCCGATCATGCCGTAGTTCTTGCAGGCGGCGAACACCACCAGCAGCAGGATGCCGATCATGCCGCCCTGCATGGCCAAGGCAAAACTGCGGTGGCTCTCGCGTTTGCGCCACGCGAACACCAGCCCGGCCAGCGCCGCGGCGCTGATGCCGGCCAGACGCAGGCTGGGCGGCACCACGAACCAGCCCTGGTCGCTTGCGTACTTGAGCAGGGCAGCCACACCGGCCAGCAACACCAGCATGCCGACCTTGACCGGCACATTGCCGCTGGTCAGCCATTGCTTGGCGCGGGCGATGCCGCGCTCGATGAAATTGGGCTTGGGCGGCGGCGGTGCCACCCAAGGCCGGGTTGCTGGCCGTGGCGCCTCGAGCACGGGCTCGACAATCGGCGGTGCAACCGGCGCGGCAACCCGCTCGGGCAACGGTGGTAACGGCGGCACCACGGGCAGCGCGGGCTGCACGGGGCGCACTGGCTCCGGCGCTGCTGCCTGCGGCTCGGCATCGGTCCGTCCCGCTGCTGCCGCAGCCGGTGGCGCCGCCGCCGCAGCCCTCCCGCCCGTCTGTTCAGCCAGACACGCCTCCAGCGTGGCCACGCGCCGTTTCAACGACGCCAGCGACACCCAAGTGATCACCAGCAGCACCGGCACCGCAAGCACGGCCAGTACCGCAACCAATCCCAACATCACCAGCGTGTCGTCCATACGTCGTCCTTGTCCCCCGCAGGGTGCCGCCACACCTTAGCCGGGCTGCCTGCAAACGCAAAGCTGGCGGTGCCGGTTCAGGCTGGCGATTCATCCTCATCGTGATTACGCGCATCAAAGGCCGCCCGCGCCGCGTCCATCGGCTGCTGCTGTTGCAAGCCCCACTGCAACAAGGCGTCTACCGGTGCCAGCATCGATTGGCCCAGCTCGGTCAACGCATAGTCCACCTGCGGCGGTACGGTCGGGTAGACCTGCCGACTGACCAGCCCATCACGCTCCAGACCACGCAGGGTGCGCGCCAGCATGCGCGGCGACACACCATGAAGATCGCGCCGCAGCTGGTTGAAGCGGCGCGCCTGTGCACGCAGGGCCAGCACCGCCAGCAGGCTCCATTTCTCGCCTACGCGGTCCAGCACCGCACGCATCTGCTGGCATTGTGCAGCCCCTTCACCTGCAATCAGCCCGGTATCACCGGTGTGAGTTGCTGCCATCGACGTGCCTCCTTGTGGCCTGGAACCGCGCACCCATCAATAGAGCATGTCCACGCAGCCCGGCGCCAGCCCGGCGCGTCCCCCAAGCCCCAAAGGAGTTCCCGATGTCCGCTCTGATCCTTCGCAACGAACCGCTGGGCCGCCCGTGGCCGGGCACCGATCCGTTCCTGTTCTGCGCCCATCATCTGGACCAGTACCCGCAGGCCACCGCCGAACAGGGCGTGGACATGCGCCAGCTGGGCGGCCGCGAACTTGGTCATGATTTCAGCGGCAAGGACGGCTTCAGCATGTACCACGGGGTCACCGTGCCGGGCTTCCCCGCCCACCCACACCGCGGCTTTGAAACCATCACCATCGTGCCGCAGGGGCTGGTGGACCACGCCGACTCGCTGGGTGCCACCGCGCGCTACGGCGATGGCGACGTGCAGTGGCTTACTGCCGGCGGCGGCACCCAGCATTCGGAAATGTTCCCGCTGCGTTCGCGTGAGCAGGGCAATCCGCTGGACCTGTATCAGATATGGCTGAACCTGCCGCCGCAGAGCAAGATGGCTGATCCCGAATTCGTGATGCTGTGGGGCGAGAACATCCCCAGCTACCGCATCGACGGTGCCGAGGTGAAAGTAATCGCCGGGCGCTATGTCCCGCAGGAACCCGGCCACGCCGAGCTGCTGCCGCTGGCACCTGGGCGCAGTTCCTGGGCGGCCAATCCGCAGGCCGATGTCGCGGTCTGGCAGATCACCCTGCAGCCGGGTGCTGCGGTGACCTTGCCACCCGCGAGCGGGCAAGGCACACGACGCACGCTGTACTTCCACGACGGCAAGCAACTGCAGTTGGATGGTGATGAGATCACTGGGCCACGCTTGCTGGAAGTGGCTGCCGGCAGTGCCTTGCCGCTGCGCAACAGCGGCGATGACGTGGTGCAGATCCTGTTGTTGCAGGGCGTGCCGATCGGCGCGCCGGTGGTGGCCTATGGCCCGTTCGTGATGAACACCGCCGAGGAGATCGAGCAGGCGCGGCGGGATTACGGGCGTACCCAGTTTGGTGGCTGGCCGTGGTCCAGCCATGGGCCGGTGCATCCGGCCGGACAGGGGCGGTTTGCCAAGCACCCGGGCAAGGATGGGATTGAGTTGCCGCCGGTGAAGTAAGGCCGAGCAGCGATTGCTGCGGTCTGCAATTCCATGTAGCCCGGGTAAGCGCAGCGCAGCCGGGGCATTCCGTGCAGATCCTTGCCGCAGGCTTTGCAAGCCTCTCGCATCCCGGGTGCGCTGCGCTTACCCGGGCTACGGAGCATTGAGCCAGAGCCCCCCTCCCCCTTCGCCTTCGGCGAAAGGGAGGGCATTGAATGCAGAACGGGCGCCTTTCGGCGCCCGTTCTGTTTGCGACTATTGCGAGGATCAGGCGGCGACGACGCGCACCATTTCCAGGCACTTGTTGGAATAGCCCCACTCGTTGTCGTACCAGCTGACCAGCTTGACGAAGGTGCCGTCCAGGGCGATGCCGGCTTCGGCATCGAACACGGAGGTGTGGGTCTCGCCACGGAAGTCGGTGGCAACCACCTTGTCTTCGGTGTAACCGAGGATGCCCTTCAGCGCGCCTTCGCTCTGTGCCTTCACTTCGGCGCAGATTTCAGCGTAGGTGGCTTCCTTCTCCAGCTCGACGGTCAGGTCGACCACCGACACGTCCGAGGTCGGCACGCGGAAGCTCATGCCGGTCAGCTTCTTGTTCAATTCCGGGATCACCACGCCAACGGCCTTGGCGGCGCCGGTGGAGGACGGAATGATGTTTTCCAGGATGCCACGGCCGCCGCGCCAGTCCTTGTTGGACGGGCCGTCAACGGTCTTCTGGGTCGCGGTGGCAGCGTGCACGGTGGTCATCAGGCCGCGCTTGATGCCCCACTTGTCATTGATGACCTTGGCCAGCGGGGCCAGGCAGTTGGTGGTGCACGAGGCGTTGGAGACGATGTTCTGGCCAGCATAGGTCTTGTGGTTCACGCCGAACACGAACATCGGGGTGTCGTCCTTGGACGGGGCCGACAGGATCACCTTCTTGGCGCCGGCGTCGATGTGCTTCTGCGCGGTTTCCTTGGTCAGGAACAGGCCGGTGGACTCGATAACCACGTCCACGCCCACTTCGTCCCACTTCAGGTTGGCCGGATCGCGTTCCTGGGTGAGGCGGATCTTCTTGCCGTTGACCAGCAGGTCGCTGCCCGACACTTCCACGTCGGCCTTGAAACGGCCATGCACGGAGTCGTACTTGAGCATGTAGGCCAGGTAATCCGGTTCCAGCAGATCATTGATGGCCACGATCTCGATGTCGTTGCCGAAGTTCAACACTGCCGAACGCAGCACATTGCGCCCGATGCGACCGAAACCGTTGATGCCGACCTTGATTGCCATGTTCACAAGCTCCTGCAGCCGCAAAGCCGTTGCGGCGGGGGGTGGAAGGGGGCGTCATTCTAACAGGAGCGATGCCGCCCCCGGGGCCGCGCAGGCCAGCTTTCGGGCCCGGCGCGGTCGTCGCCAGCCCCCCCAGCCGCCACGCCAGCTGAGCGGCGGCTGAGTGCAAACGCGTGTTTGATCAGGATCAAGGCGGCCCTGGCGGCGGCCGGGAACACTGGCGCCACCTCCACAAGCAATGGAATTCCACATGCGCAAGACCTCCGCCCTGCTGCTCTCCGGCCTCGCTGCCGCCATGTCCCTGGCCGCCGCCCCGGCGATGGCCCAGTCCAAGGGTGACTGGACCCTGGGCGTCGGCGTACACGCCGTTGACCCCAAGTCCGATGCCGGCGATCTCAACGGCGCTGCGCTGGGCCTGGGCGCCCTGTCCACCAAGGTCGACAGCGACGTCAAGCCGACCGTGACCTTTGAATACTTCGTCGCCGACAACGTCGGTATCGAAGTGCTGGCTGCCCTGCCGTTCAAGCACGAGGTCAGCATCGACGGCGTTGGCAAGGTGGGCGAAACCAAGCAGCTGCCGCCGGTGGTCTCGCTGCAGTACCACTTTGCCAACAGCAGCAAGGTCACCCCGTTCGTCGGCCTGGGCGTGAACTACACCAAGTTCTTCAGCACCGACAGCAAGGGCGCGCTGGCGGGCACCAAGCTGAAGCTGGAAGACTCCTGGGGCCTGGCCGCCCACGCCGGCCTGGACTTCGCCGTCAGCGACAAGGGTGCGCTGCGCGTGGACCTGCGCTGGGCCGACATCGACACCAAGGTCAAAGTCAACGGCAACAACCTGGGCACCGCCAAGATCGATCCGCTGGTCTACGGCGTTGCCTACGTTTTCAAGTTCTAAACACCCCACCGGGTGACCCCACGTTCCGCAGCATGCTTGCCCCGGCCTTGTGCCGGGGCTTTTTTTGGCGCGCCAGCCAACGCGGGTGATGGCGCCTGCTCGGGCTGGCGCGGGACCCTGGTCCGGCGTCTTGCATCCAGCGCTTTCCATGGCCAGGGGCACTGGACAGTGCGGTGACAGGCAACCGGCTGCCGCTCCGTCGGAGGAGAACGAAATCTGAATCCAAGCCGGCCGCATTCCGCCAAGCGGACACGCCGCCGCCTCGCTAACATAGCGGCAATGAAGAACACCGCTTTCCTTTCCGTCGGCTTTACGCTGGCATTGTCACTGCTTGCCGGTGACGCCCTGGCCTGGGGGGCACAAGGCCACCGTCTGGTTGCCCGCGTGGCAGAAACCCGTCTGGATCCGCAGGCCCGGGCCGAAATTGACCAACTGTTGGCGCAGGAGGCTGGCGCCACCCTGGCCAGCATCGCGCCCTGGGCTGATCAGCTGCGCAAGGAGGACCCTGACCTGGGCCGCCGTTCTGCCAGCTGGCACTACATCAACATGGCCGAGGACGGCTGCATCTACCAGCAGCCCCGGCATTGCCCCGACGGCAACTGCGTGGTGGAGGCACTGAAGGAGCAGTCGGCGATCCTGGCCGATCATAGCCGCAGCGGTGCCGAGCGCCTGCAGGCACTGAAGTTCGTGGTGCACCTGGTCGGCGACCTGCACCAGCCGCTGCACGCCGGTTACGGCAACGACCGTGGCGGCAACAACTACCAGCTGCAGTACAACGGCCGCGGCACCAACCTGCACTCGGTCTGGGACAGCGGCATGTTCTACCCGCTGCAGCTCAATGACGACCAGTTCCTGCAACGCCTGCAGGCACTGCCGGCGCCAACCGGCCTACACGCTCCGGACCTGCAGCAGGACGCGGCACGCTGGGCCGAACAGACCTGCCGCATTGCCACCCGCAAGGGCCTGTACCCGTCCGGCCACAAGATCGGCGAGCGCTACACCGCCACCTGGCTGCCCGTCGCCGAAGCGCAGCTGCGCCTGGGCGGTGAACAGCTGGCAATGTTGCTCAACCAGCTGCTGGACAATCCTTGAGCCGCAGGCGCGCGGCTGACGACGCGCGCCCCAACGCTCAGCGCAGCCCGCCCTGGCGGCGAACCTGCGCCCTGCCCTCCACCACTTCAAAGGTAAAGGCATAGGACAGGGTCACCGGCACCGCTTCCACGCGCGTCGCCCCGGTACAATCGTCATCGCTGGCCGGCGTGACGCCGGCAGCAAAGTGACACAGCGCCGCAGGCTGGAACACCCAGCCCGCAGTCGCCGCCAACGCGGCCTGCAGCAACGCGGCGTTGGCCTGCACCCCACCACTGCCACACTGCGAGTGCGCCAGCAGCGGCTCGGTCCGCTGGACCTGCCCCTGCCCATCGACGATCACCCGCACGCACACCGTGGTGGGTGGCAACGACCGCCGCACGAACTCCTCCGGCAGTACCGGCTCCGCCGCCTGTACAGCCATAGGCATGCGGAAGCGCTCGCTCGCCGCCAGCTGATACGCCTGTACCTGTCCGCCCGTCGCGGTACCACCCTCCGGCTGCAGCAGCTGCCGGTGTTGGTTGACGTCATAGCTGGCGGCCGGTGACTGCGGCGGCGGCCGTGTTGCGCAGCCGGTCACCAGCAGCAGCGCGACAAGCAACGCAGCACGGCGCATGCTCAACTCCCGCTGCTCTCGCTGTACGTGGTTTCTTCATCCATGGCGAACTGCACCGGCACCTGCAAGGATGCCGCCACTGCCTGGCCATTCCGGCGTGCGGGAACAAACGTCCACTTCCATGCCGACTCCACCGCCGCCGCATCAAACACGCCCTGCGGCTGGGACTGGGTCACCTTGACGTCGGTAGGCCGGCCATCAGCGCCCACCTCGATGCGCAGCATCACCTTGCCTTCGATGCGGTTGTCCACCGCGGTTGCCGGGTAACGCGGCGGCGGCATGCGGTCCACCTGTGGTTCACCATCGGCCGCAGCCGGCTCGACCATGATGCGGGTGGCAGCATGGGCTACAGCAACTTGGGGTGCCGAGCGCAACTGCAGCTTCCAGGTCGAACGCCCATCCGCAGTGGAGACTTCGATGCCCGCCATTTTGTCGGGTGCCACCAACAAGGTCGGCGACGACACCAGTGCGCCATCGGCCTTCAGCGTGCCCTGCAGCTTCAACAGACCATCGGCCATGGGCTCGAGGCTGAACTCCGCCGCCCATTGCACACCGGCATCGGAGCTGGCGCTGAAGGAGAAGGGCTTGCCGCTGGGCTGGCGCAACTCGAAACGCTGGGTAGTGCCATCGAGCGTGGCCTCGATGAAGGTGGCATAGACCTGCGCACCGGTCTGTCCGGCAGGTGCCGCCGAGGCCGGCTGCGCCGCCCACGCCGCGTAGCCGACGCCAAGGCTCAGCCCTGCCGCCAACAACAAACTTGCCGCCCACTGCTGCCTGCCGGGTACGGGTCGCTTCAACATGGCAATTCGCTCCTTCAATGGATGATGGTTCTGCCAGTGGCACCCCACCGGCAATGCAGACTGCGCCAGCCCGGTCTTGAGCATGGCGTCGCCATAGCTGCGACGGGCACCGGCCATCCGCGCGATGACGCGCTCGTCGCAGGACAACTCCTGGTCCTCACGGCAGCGGCGTTGTGCCAGCAGCAGCAGCGGGTTGAACCAGTAAATGCACTGCAGCAAGGCCAACATGGCGTTGATGGCGATATCACCACGCTGCAGGTGGATGCGCTCATGCAGCAGCACCAGTTGCTGCTCCAGCGGTGAGTAGCGCTGTTCGAAACCCGCTGGCAGCACGATCATCGGGCGCAGCAGGCCCATCGCCGCAGGCAGCCCGGCACTGCTGCTTGCCTGCCACAGGCCATCGCTGCGTTGTTGCAGCACACCCAGCGCCTTGCGGAAGCGCCGCTGTTGGCTGGACAAGCGCAGCGCCATCAAAAACACGCCGGAAAACCACCCGCACAGCACCCACTGCGGCCAGGTGGTAGCGAGGTTGGCGCCAACCGCGACCGGCGCCACTGCTAGCATTGGCGTCCCCACAGCCAGCATCGGCACCGCCACCAGCTGCGGTCCCGGCAACAGCACCGCCAGCAATGCCGATGGCACCATCAGCCACAGCAGATAGGCTGCGCTTGCGCCCAGCCGGGCACGCACCGGCCCACGCAGCAACAGCACCAGCACGATCGCCACGCTGCTGGCAGCACTGGTTTCCAGCAGCACCGTAAGCAGTTCAGTGCTGGTCATCGTCAAGTTCCTCCAGCAGTTTGCGCAGCTCGGCCACGTCGTCCCGGCTAAGCCGCTGGTGCTGGCTGAAATGCGCCACCAACGGCGCGACCCGGCCATCGAACAGACGCTCGATCAGGCTGCTGCTCTCCTCCAGCAGCCAGGCATCGCGCTGGACCAGCGGTGTATACAGGAACCGCCTACCCTCCTTGGTGGCAGTGATCGCCGCCTTGTTGAGAAGTCGGTTGAGCAGGGTTTTGACGGTTGCCTCGGCCCATTCATTGCCGCCCGGCAAACGCGCCATCACTTCATCGGCGGACAGCGGGTGCGCACTCCACAGCACCTCCATCACCACCGCTTCGGCCTCGCTGATCCGGATCATCGTTTACGCCTGTAAATTTTTACCGATTACACGAGTAAACGAATCCCCTGTCAAGGCCTCTTCAGGTGATTCAGCAAGCCCATGCTGTAATGCCGGGACCCTCGCAGACAGCGGACACCATGCCCCACTACGTGACCGACCTTGACGCAGCCGTGGATTGGCTGCTGGGCAATACCCAGGGACCGCTGCGCATCGGCGCACCGCTGGCATTGGGCAAACCCCATCGCCTGCTCAATGCCTTGTATGCGCGCATCGAACAGGATCCAAGCCGGCCGCTGCAGCTCTACACCGCGCTGTCGCTCAATCCACCGCGGGCCAAAGGCGACGGCCTGGAAGCACGATTCATGCGGCCCTTCGTCGAGCGCCACTTCGGCGCGGATTACCCGCGCCTGGCCTATGCCGATGCGATTGCCCGCGATGCGCTGCCGGCACATGTACAGGTAGAAGAGTTCTACATGCAGTCCGGTGCATTGCTGCGCTCATCGCAGGCGCAGCGCAGTTACACCAGCCTCAACTACACCCATGCCGCCGATGCGGTGGCGCAACGCGCACCGCATGCCATCGTGCAGAAGGTGGCCTGTCGCGATGGCAACCCGCGGCTGTCCCTGTCCTGCAACAACGACATCACCCAGGACACCCTGGACGCCATTGCCGCGCGCGGCCTGCCCAAGCCGCTGCTGATTGCCGAGATCGACCCGCAGCTGCCCTGGCTGGGTGGCAGCGCGACGGTCGACGTCGACTTCTTCGACCTGGTCATCAGCCCGCCCGGCCCCTACCCACAACTGTTCGGCCTGCCCCGGCAGCCTGTAAGCGATGCCGACCATGCGATCGGTCTGTACGCCAGCACCCTGGTACGCGATGGCGGCACCCTGCAGATCGGCATTGGCACGCTGGCCGATGCACTCAGCCACGCATTGGTGCTGCGGCATACCGATAACGCACGCTACCGGCAGATCCTGCACGCGCTGGACCCGCAGCTTGCCGAAAGCCCGCTGGTGCGCGAAATCGGCGGACTGGAACCGTTCGAGATCGGGCTGTACGGCTGCAGCGAAATGCTCAACGAGGGTTTCCGCAAGCTGGTGCAGACCGGCGTCATCTGGCGCAAGGTTCATGACGATCCGGGATTGATGCAGCGCCTTGCCGACGGCACCGCCAGCAAAGGTGACCATGGCCGCCTGGCGCGCGAGGGCGAGTACCTGCACGGTGCCTTCTACCTTGGCTCACCCGAGTTCTATGACTGGCTGCGCAACCTGCCCGAGGCCGAATGCAGCGCCATCGGCATGCGCCGCATCAGCGAGATCAACCAGCTCCATGGCGGCAATGAAGCGCTGGAACGCCTGCAGCGGCGCGATGCGCGCTTCTTCAACTCCTGCATGATCGCCAGCGCGCTGGGGGCGGCCGCGTCCGATGCACTGGAAGACGGCCGCGTGGTGTCCGGTGTGGGTGGCCAGTACAACTTCGTGGCGATGGCCCATGCCCTGCCCGATGCGCGCAGCGTGCTGATGTTCCGCGCACTACGCGAGGAAGCTGGCAAAGCGCAATCCAATGTGCGCTGGAACTACGGCAACACCACCATCCCGCGCCACCTGCGCGATGTGTTCGTCAACGAATACGGCATCGCCGACCTGCGCGGCCTGACCGACGAGCATTGCGTGATTGCGATGACTGGCATCACCGATGCGGCATTCCAACCCGCCTTGCTGGATCAAGCCAAGGCCGCGAAGAAGCTTGCCGCGAACTTCGCCCTTCCAGCGCACTGGCAACAGAACCGCGCCGAGGTGTTGCGCGCCAAGCTTGCCCCGTTCCGTGCCGATGGCAGCCTGCCGGATTATCCGTTGGGCAGTGACTTCGATGCGGTTGAACAGGATCTGCTGCGGGCGTTGGGCTGGTTGAAGTCGGCGACTGCGACGCCGATGGGCAAGCTGCGCACCGTGGTGGCAGCACTGCGCCAACCGGCGGCCGACAGGGATGCGCTGTATCTGCAACGGATGGGGTTGCAGCAACCGGCAAGCCTCGGGGAGCGGCTCAATGCAGGCCTGTTGCGTCTTGCCCTGGCGCGGACCGTGCGCGGTGGATGACCGCGGGCACGATTGCGCCCGTCCTTTCGCGTAGCCAAGTGCGCGCGGTCAGATTTCGCCGGTAAAGCCCCTGCCGGGCATGGCTCGGCACTGACTGTGCCTTCCGCCCTCCCTTTCGCGTAGCGAAGGGGAGTATCTGGGAAGGGATGGCTTTTGCGGGTAAAACCCCTGCCGAGCATGGCTGGGCACTACAGTTGGGGCGAAACCAAAACAAAGGCCGGGTTTCCCCGGCCTTTGTCCAATCTCGCGATGTAGGGCTATCAGCCCGCGACCTGCGCCTTGGCTGCTGCCACAACCGCTTCGGTGGTGATGCCGAAGTGCTTGTACAGCTTGTCGGCCGGGGCCGATGCGCCGAAAGTGTCCAGACCGATGACCGCACCGTCCAGGCCCACGTACTGGCGCCAGAAACCGGTGACGCCGGCTTCGACGGCAACACGCTTGCGCACGGCGTTCGGCAGCACCGACTCGCGGTAAGCGGCGTCCTGGCGATCGAACACGTCGGTGCACGGCATCGACACCACGCGGGTCTTGATGCCGGCAGCATCCAACTCGGCCTTGGCGGCCACGGCCAGACCTACTTCCGAACCGGTGCCGATCAGGATCACGTCCGGGGTACCGGCGGCGTCAGCCAGCACGTAACCACCGCGTTCGATCTGCTGCACCTGCTCGGCCGTACGCGGCTGCGGGGCCAGGTTCTGGCGGCTGAAGATCAGGCAGCTCGGGCCATCCTTGCGGACGATGGCGGCCTTCCAGCTGACCGCCGATTCGGCCGCATCGCAGGGACGCCACACATCGTTGTTGGGGATGTAGCGCAGCGAGGACACGTGCTCCACCGGCTGGTGGGTCGGGCCGTCTTCGCCCAGGCCAATCGAGTCGTGGGTGAACACGTG
>NZ_DLJW01000090.1:0-15758 GCF_002477705.1 Stenotrophomonas sp. UBA7606
CTCCCGCCTGCGGGAGAAGGTGCCCCGCAGGGGCGGATGAGGGGGAGCTTTTAAAGCATTGGGTCTGCTTGCCAGGAGCTTCCCCTCACCCCAACCCCTCTCCCGCAGGCGGGAGAGGGGGTTCTATTCCGCTTTGATTCTGCTTTGCGTCATTCATGCGGTCTTCTGGAACAACTCGCGCCCAATCAACATGCGGCGGATTTCCGAAGTACCCGCACCAATCTCATACAACTTGGCATCGCGCCACAAGCGCCCGGCCGGGTACTCGTTGATATAGCCATTGCCGCCGAGGATCTGGATCGCTTCACCCGCTGCCCAGGTCGCCTTCTCGGCCGAATACAGGATGGCGCCGGCCGCGTCCTGGCGGGTGGTACGGCCCTGGTCGCAGGCCTTGGCCACCGCATACACATAGGCACGGCAGGCATTGAGGCCGACATACATGTCGGCCAGCTTGGCCTGGATCAGCTGGAAGCTGCCGATCGCTTCGCCGAACTGCTTGCGCTCATGCACGTAGGGCAGCACCACATCCAGCGCCGCCGACATCAGGCCCAGCGGACCGCCTGACAACACCACGCGTTCGTAGTCCAGACCGGACATCAGCACCTTGACCCCACCACCGACTGCACCCAGCACGTTCTCGACCGGCACTTCGCAGTCCTGGAACACCAGCTCGCAGGTGTTGGACGAGCGCATGCCCAGCTTGTCCAGCTTCTGCGCGGTGGAGAAACCCTTCATGCCCTTCTCGATGATGAAGGCGGTGATGCCGCGCGAACCGGCGTCCGGGTCGGTCTTGGCGTAGACCACCAGCACATCGGCATCGGGACCATTGGTGATCCACATCTTGTTGCCGTTGAGCACGTAGTGGTTGCCACGCAGCTCGGCGCGCAGCTTCATCGATACCACGTCCGAACCGGCACCGGGCTCGCTCATCGCCAAAGCACCGACATGTTCGCCGCTGCACAGCTTGGGCAGGTATTTGTGCTTCTGTGCTTCGCTGGCGTTCTTGCGCAGCTGGTTGAGGCACAGGTTGGAATGCGCGCCATAGGACAGGCCGATGCCGCCGGAAGCGCGCGAGATTTCCTCCATCGCCACCACATGCGCCAGGTAGCCCATACCGCTGCCGCCGTATTCTTCTTCCACGGTCATGCCCAGCAGGCCCTGTTCGCCCAGCTGGCGCCAGAGCTGGTTGGGGAAGTGGTTGCCGGCGTCGGCCTCGGCGGCCAGCGGCGCGATGTGCGCGGCGGCGAACTGCGTCACGCTCTCGCGCAGCATGTCGATGTCGTCGCCCAGATCAAAGTTGAGGGTTGGGATGTGCATGGCTGGCTCCGGTACGGCAGGGCGGTAAGGGCGCACCGGGTTGGGGTGACGGGCAGGCCGTCGGCACGGGCGTTTGCGCGCAGCCTAGCGGCTCCCGTGGAAAAAGTGAATACAAATTCAAAAATTGAACATAGAATCAGCAAATGGCTTACAAGCGTTCGGAATTGATGGAAAAACGGCTGGCGGGCAACCGCGAGCGGATCCTGATGGCGGCCCGTCGGCTGGTCGCCGCCGGCGGCTATCGCAATGCCCCGATCACCGCCGTGGCGGCCGAGGCGGGGGTGTCTACCGGGCTGATCTACCGGCACTTTCCATCCAAGGCCGAGCTGTTCGTGGAGGTGCTGACCTTGGCCGTCGAACATGAGTTGGAGATCCTGGCCGCGATTGCCGCCCAGCCGCTGCCGGCGCCTGAGCGCCTGCAACGGGCAGTGGCCTCGTTCGTGCGCCGCGCCATGGCCGGCCCTGGCCTGGCCTATGCCTTCATCGCCGAGCCGGTGGACCCGGAAGTGGAGGCCGAGCGTATCCGTTGCCGGCGGCTGTTCGGTGATGTGTTCAAGCGCATCCTGGAAGACGGCCTATGCGCGGGCGAACTGCCGGCGCAGGATCTGGATATCAGTGCGGCCTGCATCGTCGGCGCCTTCACCGAGGCGCTGGTGGGGCCTACCGCGCCCAGCCGCGATGGCCTGCGCGACGGCGAACATCTGGTCACCGCGATCAGTGCGTTGTGTCTGCGTGCGGCCGGTGCGCCGGTACCGGCCTGAGTTCCGCGCGCCCGCCCGATGGTGCAATGCCGCACATCAAGGCAGGGCAACAGGCATTGCGGGAGCAGCCCAACGCTGGTCTATACTCGCCGAGCAAAGCGGTCCACCGACTACTCGCCTGGGGTGATGAGACGTGCGGAATTACGACCTTGAGTTCCTGAAACGCTTTTCGATCGTGATCGCCATCCTGGCCGTCATCACGGTTGGCTTGATCATCTTCGCGTCCTACCTGCAGCACGCCATTCCCAAGGAAGTGTCGCCGACGGCGACCAAACGCATCGAGCAGCGCATCGCGCCCATCGGTGCGGTCTATGCCGGTGCCACCGGTGCCTCGGCGCAGGCCGCCGCGGCCGCCGCCGCCGCTGCAGCAGCGGCCGCCAGCGGCGCTTACGGCGGCACCCTGGATGGCAAGACCATCTTCGACAACCTGTGCACTGCCTGCCATACCAGTGGCGTTGGCAACGCGCCGACCCTTGACCACGCGCATTGGGATGGCCGGCTGGCGCAGGGCAAGGACACCCTCTACAAGCACGCCATCGAGGGCTACACCGGCCCGGATGGCGGCATCATGCCGCCCAAGGGTGGCAACGCCGGGCTCAGCGAGGAGCAGATCCACGCAGCGGTGGACTGGATGCTGGACAATCTGAAATAGGAAGCCGCCAGACTCCTGCAACTGGCCGGTAGCCAGATTGCTGCAAAATAACCGGCGCCGCCCGAGCAGGGCGGCGCTTCTGTTTCCGTCTTCCCCGGAGTGCGTCCATGCGCTGTACCCCTTCCCTGCTTGCCCTGGCCCTGGCCGCCGGTTCCGGCGCCGCCTGGGCGGCCCCCTCCAAGCCCGTCGTGTTGCCGGTCGGCAGCGTGCAGGGCACGGCTGATCGCAGTCCTTACGAAGGCAGGACCGTGACCATCGAAGCGGTGGTGACCGCCGACATGCGCGAAGGCCTGGGCGGCATCTATGTGCAGGATGCCGGTGATGGCAACGATGCCACCTCCGACGCCTTGTTCGTGCAATTGCCGACAGACCAGCAGGTGCAGGCCGGGCAATGGCTGCGCATCACCGGCACCGTGCAGGAACTGGCCGCCGGCAAGAGCGGGCAGGGCCTGACCACGCTGCAGGCGCAGACCGTCAGCCCAATTGCCGCCAGGCCCGCGCCTGCGCCCGTGGTAGTCAACGCCGTGCCGGCCAGCTGGGAGGCGCTGGAAGGCATGCAGGTGCGTATCCCGAGCGGGCTGACCCTGGCCGGCCAGGACCAGCTCACGCGCCATGGCGAGCTGACCGCCGCCTTCGGCGGCCGTCTGTGGCAGCCCAGTGAAGTGGCCGCCGCCGGCAGCCCCGAGCAGGCCGCGGTGATCGCCGACAATGATCGCCGTCGCCTGCGCCTGGACGATGCCAGCGGCAAGCGCGAGCCGGGCAGTGTGTCCTATCTGGGCGCCGACCAGCTGCTGCGCAGTGGCGCTGCATTGCGTGACGTGCAGGGCATCGTCGACCAGCGCTATGACGGTGGCTACCGCCTGCAGCTGACCGCGCCGTTGCAGGTGGATGCGCAGCGTCCGCAGCAGCCGCCGGAGGTGGCAGGCGGCCTGCGCATTGCCGCGTTCAACCTGGAGAACTACTTCAATGGCGATGGCAAGGGCGGCGGCTATCCGACCCTGCGCGGCGCCAAGACCGCCGAGCAGCAGGCGGCGCAGCAGGCCAAGCTGGTCACCACCATCGGCAGCCTCGATGCCGATGTGGCGGCACTGATGGAGCTGGAAAACGACGGCTATGGCCCGGGCTCGGCGATCGACCAGCTGGTGCGCGCACTCAACGCCGCGCAGGGCAAGGGTGGCGACTGGCGTTTTGTCGATGCCGGCAAGGGCCCGGGCGACAACCCGATCCGGGTGGGCATCATCTACCGTGCGTCAAAAGTGAGCACGGTTGGCAAGCCGGCGGTGCTGGAACAAGAGCCGTTTGGCGAGCGCAGCCGCGTGCCGCTGGCGCAGGCCTTCCGCATGGGCCGCAAGGGCACGCCGTTCGTGGTGGTGGCCAATCACTTCAAGTCCAAGGGCTGCTCGGAAGCCGGCGGTGCCGATGCTGATCGTGGCGATGGCCAGGGCTGCTGGAACGCCACCCGGGTGGAATCGGCCAGGCTGCTGCACAGCTGGTTGCAGGGTGATCCCACCGGCAGTGGCAGCCGCGACGCGGTGCTGCTGGGCGACTTCAACGCCTATGCGATGGAAGACCCGATCCGCACCCTGAACGCTCATGGCTGGCAGGACGCGTTCAAGGTGGCCGGCGTGCAGCAGCCCTATAGCTACGTCTACAACGGCCTGACAGGCCGCCTCGATCATGCCCTGCTGAGCCCGGGCATGGCGGCGCGGCTGAAGGGCGCGGCCGAATGGCACATCAATGCCGATGAGGGCGATGAGGTGGGCTACCAGGGCCGTAACGTGCCGGGCCCGTGGCGCAGCTCGGACCATGATCCGTTGTTGCTGGGGTTTGAGCCCTGAGGGCCAGGAGTGAGTGAAGAGGAGTGAGGAGTGAGAAAAGCAGCGAGCTGCTCGCTTTCTGCCTGTCTCTCACTTCTCGCTCCCTTCCATCCGTTCATAACCCGAAACTCCCGCGCACCGTCAGCGCAAGCCTGAGCCGGAGCAATGAGGGCAGCAGCTTGTATCTCACTCCTCACTCCTCTTCACTCACTCCTGTCTCTAAAGCGTCCCGCGCGCAATCAAGCCGATCGCCACCACCGCCAGCGCCAGGCCAACACGGTTCCACACGCTGGTCTTCTCGCCGAACACCAATACACCGACCAGCGCGCCCAGGCACACCACGCCGATGTTCATTCCGGCAAAAATCGTCGCCGGGCTGTGCGGCAGTGCCTGGTGTGCGCGCACGTAAAACAGAATGTTGCCGAAGTTGAGCAGCCCCAGCAGCAGGCCAAAGCCCAGATTGCCCAGCGTCAGCCGGCTGCTGCCACTGAAATGCCGCTGCAGCTGCCACACAAGCATCAGCACGAAGGCGATGCCAAAACTCACCAGCAGGGCCGCAGTGGAGGGGGTACCGGCGGCAGCCACCTGCTTGAGCAGGATGTCGATCAAGGCAAAGCCCACCCATACCCCCAGCAGCCAGCCCCAACCTTTGCCCGCAGCGGGCGCATCGTCACCGCTGCGCGCGCTCACACCGACGATGGCCAGCACGCCCAGGCCCAGGCCGGCCAGCTTCCAGCCGTTGGCCTGTTCGCCGAACAGCAGGAACGCCGCGGCCAGCGACAACAGCAAGGACAGCCGCTGGGCGACGTCGCTGCGGACAATGCCAGCCCCTTCCACCGCCCGCGCCAGCACCAGGAAGATGCCGGGCAGGGCGACGGCCAGGCCAAGCAGTGCCAGCCAGGGCGTATGCCCGCTCTGCAGTGACGCCAGCGAGGGCTTGAGCAGCACCAGCGACAGCACGCTGGCGGCCAGGTAGTTCCAGGTCACCGCCTGGGCGATGTCCACGCCACGGCGCGGGGCCAGCTTCAGCAGCACCGATACCAGGACGCTGCAGATCACGCTGAGGATGAGGAAATGCATGGTGGAAAGGACTGTCTGCGGAGGGGGCGGTGAAGCCACGGGACGGGGCCGGTATTATGGACACATGCAAACGCCCCCATTCCCCCACGAATCGGCGACACTGACCCTGGATGGCCCGGTCGGGCCGCTGGAAATCGGTGTCGACCTGCCCGATGGCGACGCTACGGCGCGCCCCATCATCGCGGTCATCTGCCACCCGCTGTCCATCGAGGGTGGCAGCATGCACAACAAGGTGGTGACCATGGCCTCGCGTGCGCTGCGCGACCTGGGCATTACTACGGTGCGCTTCAACTTCCGCAGCGTGGGTGGCTCGGCCGGCACCTACGACAATGGCGAGGGCGAAGCCGATGACCTGCGCGCGGTAGCCAACTGGGTGCGCAGCCAGCGCCCGGACTGCGCATTGTGGCTGGCCGGTTTCAGCTTTGGTGCCTATGTCTCGCTGCGTGCAGCGGCGGCCCTGCAGCCGCAGGCGCTGATCTCGATCGCGCCGCCGGTTGGCCGCCGCACCTGGGATTTCTCCGAAGTGCAGCCGCCAGCCAACTGGCTGGTGGTGCAGGGCGATGCCGATGAAGTGGTGGATGCCCAGGGCGTCTACCAGTGGCTGGAATCACTGCCGAACCCGCCGCAGTTGGTGCGCATGCCCGACACCTCGCATTTTTTCCATCGCAAGCTGATTGATCTGCGCGGCGCCATCCAGCATGAAGTGCGGCGCTGGCTGCCTGACGGCAGCAACTGAGCATGGATGCAATGACCCCCTCACAACGCTACGCCGCCGGTGTGGCCCGCGGCGACTGGCGTGACGATGTTGCCCAGCATGCCGCGCTGGCCGAGCTGGATCGTATCCATGAAGCCATCGTCGACAGCGCGCAGGATGGCTGGCTGGACCGGCTGTCGGCGTTCTGGAAAAAGCCCGAGCCGGTCAAGGGCCTGTATTTCTGGGGCGGCGTGGGCCGTGGCAAGACCTTCCTGGTCGACCTGTTCTACGACGGCCTGCCGATCGAGCAGAAGTACCGCACCCACTTCCACCGCTTCATGCGCGGCATCCACGAGCAGTTGCATGAGCACCAGGGCCAGAGCGACCCGTTGGCGAGGATCGCCCAGCAGTGGCGCGACAATCTGCGCGTGCTGGTGCTGGACGAGTTCTTCGTCACCGACATTGGCGATGCGATGCTGCTGGGGCGCCTGCTGGAGCGTTTGTTCGCGGAGGGTGTGACCCTGGTGACCACATCCAACACCGCAGTGGAGAATCTCTACCTCAATGGCCTGCAGCGCGAGAGCTTCCTGCCGGCGATCGCGCTGCTGCAGAAGCATTGTGTCGAGCTGTATGCCGAGGGCACCGAGGACTACCGCATGCGTGCGCTGACCCGCTCGCCGGTCTACCGCGCGCCGCTCGATGCCGAAAGTGATGCGTGGTTGGCGGGGCGTTGGAAGGAGCTGAGCGGTGCCGAGCAGGCACGTGGCGGCAATATCCAGATCGAAGGCCGCAAGATCCCGGTGCGCGGTCGCGGCAAGAGCATCGCCTGGTTTGATTTCGCCGCCCTGTGCGAAGGCCCGCGCGGCCCGTCGGACTACATCGAGATCGCGCGTGAATTCACCACCGTGCTGCTCGGCGGCATTCCGCATTTCGACCGCATGAACGAAGATGCCGCCCGCCGCTTCGTCAACCTGATCGACGAGCTGTACGACCGCCAGGTCAACCTGGTCTGCACGGCGCAGGACGCCCCGCCGCTGCTGTACAGCGGCACCCGCCTGGCCGGCGCGTTCGAGCGTACCGCCAGCCGCCTGATCGAGATGCAGAGCGCCGAATACCTGGGCACCGCACATCGCCACTGACGCCTCCTGTAGTGCCGAGCCATGCTCGGCAAGGGCATTCCCGGCATATCAATGTAGTGCCGAGCCATGCTCGGCAAAGGGCATTCCCAGCAACACCAATGTAGTGCCGAGCCATGCTCGGCAAGGGGCATTCCCGGCAATACCAATGTAGTGCCGAGCCATGCACGGCAAAGGCATTCCCAGCAACACCAATGCAGTGCCGAGCCATGCTCGGCAAGGGCATTCCCAGCAACACCAATGTAGTGCCGAGCCATGCACGGCAAAGGGCATTCCCAGCAACACCAATGTAGTGCCGAGCCATGCTCGGCAAAGGGCATTCCCAGCAATACCAATGCAGTGCCGAGCCATGCTCGGCAAGGGGCATTCCCCAGCAACACCAATGTAGTGCCGAGCCATGCTCGGCAAGGGGCATTCCCGGCAAAGCCTCTGCCGAGCATGGCTCGGCACTACAGCAGCGTTGTCGGTAAAGCCGAAGATCAAAAGCCAACCCCTCCCCAACCCTCCCCTTGGTCGGAGGCCAAAGGGAGGGGCGTTAACCCCACTCCCCATCCCCATCCGTTCCTATCCCCGTACGCCGCATCACGCGGCCCGCATGGGAGCAGCAAGCATGGCGAGTGCAAAGGGTATGAACAGGCCGGTGGTCCGCAGCATGGCGTTGGCTGCGGCGGTGACACTGCTGATCGGCTTGCCTGCCGCCGCAGCGGTTCGTCACACGCCGTTCCCGGTAGCGGCGGATACGAGTGATCTCAAGGCGCCGGCCTTGCAACGTACGCGCCAGACCCAGCCCAACTTCCAGGCACCCAGTGCCATGGTCTGCAGCGACACACCCATGCTGCGCGAGGTTGCCGATCCCAGCCCCAGGCTACAGCAGCACAGCGGCGAGCTGCGTCTGCGTCGCGGGAGTGGTGCAAGCGCAACGGCGAAGATGATGGCGCCGATGCCGTCGCCTGCGGCGCCGCCGCCAGTGGCGGTCAGTGCTGACGCTGCCGCGGAATCGTCGATGGCGACTGACGCGGTCAGTGGGCATGTACGTCAGCAGCAGGCACCGGTGACCGCAGGTGTGGTCGATGACAATGCCGATTTCAACGGCTTCCGGCAGTTCCTGCAGCGCCATGAAGAGGCCAATAGCCTTGGCCGCGATGTCAGCGTGCGCCAGCGTCTGCAGGTAGTGGATGCACAGGGCCGGCCGGTGCCGGATGCGGAAGTGGCAATGACTGCACGCAATGGCGCACGGATGTGGGCGCGTACCGATGCCGGCGGCCAGGTGTGGCTGCATCCCAATGCGTTTGATGATCGCGACTCGGACAGCTACCAGGTGCAGGTGCGGCGTGCCGGCCAGACGGTGACCTCGGTTCTGCAGCGTGGCCAGAAAAACGTGTTGAGGGTGGCGGTGGCCGACGCACCGCTGCCGACGCGCGCCAGGCTCGACCTGGTGTTCATGGTTGATGCCACCGGTTCGATGGGCGACGAGATCGACAAGCTGCGCGGCTCGCTGCAGGGCATTGTCCGTGACATCGCCCAGCTGCCGTCCAACCCGGACATCTGCCTGGGGCTGGTGACCTACCGCGACCGCGGCGATGAATATTTCGTGCGCGGCTGGGACCTGAGCAACAACGTTGCGGGCTTCCAGAAGGTGCTCGATGGGGTGCGCGCCGATGGCGGCGGTGATTACCCCGAAGCAATGAACGAGGCCTTCGACCATGCGGTGCAGGCGATGAGCTGGCGCGGTGCCTCGACCACGCGCCTGCTGGTATCGCTGGCCGATGCGCCGCCGCATATGGACTACCCGCAGCCGCGTTACGACCAGACCATGCTGGCGACGCTGGGCAAGGGCATCAAGGTGCTGAGCGTGGCGGCCTCTGGCCAGGACACCACCGGTGAGATCGCGCAGCGGCAGATTGCCCAGTACACCGGCGGGCGCTTCATCTTCCTTACTTACAAGGACGCCAGCGACCCATCCAGCGGCCCCGGCAGCGAGACCGTGCACGAGGTGGAGAACTATTCGGTGGACACCCTGGACAAGCTGGTGGTGAAGCTGGTGCGCGAGGAGCTGGCGCAACTGCCGAAGGGCTGATCTGTGCTCCCTCCCTTTGCCGCAGGCAAGGGGAGGGTTGGGGAGGGGTAGCTTTCGATCTTCAGGCATTGCCGGCTTACGCCGCCTGGCCCTGTAATGCCGAGCCATGCTCGGCAGAGGCTTTCGCGGTAATGCCCCCTGCCGAGCATGGCTCGGCACTACACAGAGGGTTTCGCGGTAATGCCCCCTGCCGAGCATGGCTCGGCATTACACAGAGGCTTTCGCGGTAATGCCCCTGCCGAGCATGGCTCGGCACTACACAGAGGCTTTCGCGGTAAAGCCCCCCCTGCCGAGCATGGCTCGGCACTACACAGAGGCTTTTGCGGTAATGCCCCTGCCGAGCATGGCTCGGTACAAAGGCGCGTCTTCACTTGGCTGGCAGCGGAATGCTGTCGTCCTGGCGGTCATCGCTTGCTGCCATCGTCGTGGTATCGCTGCTCACCCGCATCATCTGCAGTGGCTGGCCCTGGAAACGAAACTCCAGTGCCGATTGCAGGCGGTCCAATGCCTGCACCTGCGTGCATAACGAGCGCGCGTGCTGCTCCAGGGCAACCGCGCGGGCTTCCAGGCGCTTGTCCAGTTCCTCATCGAGTTGGTCAGCGCGTGCATCGAGCTTGTCCCCGCCGCCGGTAAACACGGACCACAGGATGCTGCGGGCGATGGAGCCACTCAGGCTCTGGGCGGCATCCTGCACGCGGGCTTCGAACCCCTCGTTGAACAGGTCCTGCTCCCAGCGGCCGCGGCCTATGGTCTGGTCGACAAAGCGCTCGGCCTCTTTTCGCAGCTTGCGGACCTTGCGCGAGTTGGCGTGGCCGGTAAGGCCTTCGTAGACCGCGTCCAGCGTGTCGAAGCTGATACCTACCGATTCGGTGGCGATGCCAGTCACCGCTGGCATCAGCTGGCGTACCCCGGCCTCCAGCGCACGCAAGCGCTGCGCGTCATCCACGGAAACATCCTGCAGCCTCCCATCCACGCTCAGCTGACCATCATGGAAGACGATTTCCCGCAAGCTGGCGGTGTCGCGGTGCAACCAGATGCCGCCGCCATCAACCAGAACGTCGTAGTCGGTTTCGATGCCGCACTGGTCGGCTGACAAGCGTTGCGGGTTGGTGTTGGCCGCTTGGCCGGCCATCGGCAACAGGGCCAGCAGGGCTGCGGTAAGGGTAGTTGCGCGCATGGGCTGTGCTCGTGTCGTCCTTGAGTCCGGTGCTAGCTTCATGGCTGGGGGTACCGCCTGGCCCAGGCCGGAAGTCACGTACTGCGGAACATCCGGCTTTTCACCCCATCTGAACAACTGTCACTGCCCAAGAAAATTGCGCTGGCCTACTTGACTGCGCAGTCGTTTCGGACAGTTCCGGCCTGCAATATCCGGACAGTTCCGGTCTAGGCCTTGTGCCCCAAGGCTTGGCGGACATTTACTAGATTTGGTGTTGACCCTGTCATGGACCCCCACTATCTTGTGCTCCGTCGGTTCTGGCGGGTTGCTCCCGTCGGATTGAAAGGGAAGCCGGTGACGCCTTCAAGGCCATTCCGGCACTGCCCCGCAGCGGTAATTGGGAACGACCCCGCCACACAGCACTGAGGCAGCCAGCCTTGGGAAGCGGCGGAGTAGGAAGAAGGCCTGTGCCTTCCTGCCCATGAGTCCGAAGACCTGCCGACAGCCACGCGATGCACACCGCGTGGTGCCGGCTGCGGTGTCTTCGAGGGGAAGACGGCTGGTGACGTGGTGCCGTACTGCTGCCGACCCGTGGGTCGCGGGCAGTCGCGGCTGCTGCGACGCCGTCCTTCCATGCTCGCTGCTCCGTACCGGCTCTGCTTCCTGCGCGGGCAGGAGCTGCGTGCATAACGTTTGCAAGGACACCATCGTCGTGACTGCCACTCATACTGACGTCGCTCCGGCTGAAGCCGGTTTTGAACTGACCCCGCCGCCGACCGCCACCGCCATGAGCGTGACCAAGCGCAATGGCAGCACCGAGCCGGTAGACCTCAACAAGATTGTCCGAGCCATCCAGCGTTGCTGCGAAGGCCTGCACGCGGTGGACCCGATGCGGGTGGCCACACGCACCATCTCCGGCCTGTACAACGGCGCCAGCACCCAGGAACTGGACGAGCTGTCGATCCGTACCGCCGCCCTGCTGATCGGCGAAGAGCCCGAGTACGGCCGCCTGGCCGCGCGCCTGCTGGCCAACTTCATCGCCAAGGAAGTCTCCGGCCAGGAAATCCATGCGTTCTCGCAGTCGGTCGGCCGTGGCCACGAAGTGGGCCTGATCAACGACCGCCTGCTGAACTTCGTGCAGGTCAATGCACGCAAGCTCAATGATGCGATCGACCCAGGCTACGACCTGAACTTCGATTACTTCGGCCTGCGCACCATGTATGACCGCTACCTGCTGCGGCATCCGCATACGCGCAAGGTCATCGAGACCCCGCAGCAGTTCTTCCTGCGCATTGCCAGCGCGCTGAGCGAGGACGTGCCTGAGGCATTGGCGCTGTACCAGCGCCTGGGCAGCCTGGACTACCTGCCGTCCAGCCCGACCCTGTTCAACGCCGGCACCAGCCACGAGCAGCTGTCCTCGTGCTTCCTGCTGGACTCGCCGCAGGATTCGCTGGAATCCATCTACGACCGCTATGCCGACATCGCCCAGCTGTCCAAGTTCAGCGGCGGCATCGGCGTCAGCTATACCCGCGTGCGTTCGCGTGGCTCGCTGATCAAGTCCACCAACGGCCACTCCAACGGCATCGTGCCGTGGCTGAAGACGCTGGATTCGTCGGTGGCAGCGGTCAACCAGGGCGGCAAGCGCAAGGGCGCGGCCTGCGTCTACCTGGAAACCTGGCACGCCGACATCGAGGACTTCCTCGAGCTGCGCGACAACGCCGGTGACGATTCGCGCCGTACCCACAACCTCAACCTGGCCAACTGGGTGCCGGACCTGTTCATGCAGCGCGTGGAGGCCGACCAGGAATGGTCGCTGTTCGACCCGCGCGTGGTGCCCGAGCTCACCGACCTGTACGGCCCGGCGTTCGAGCAGGCCTACGTGCAGGCCGAAACCCAGGGCAAGGCCCGCAAGAGCGTGTCCGCCCGCAAGCTGTACTCGCGGATGATGCGCACCCTGGCCGAGACCGGCAATGGATGGATGACGTTCAAGGACAAGTGCAACCTGGCCAGCAACCAGACCCTGCGCGCCGGCAACGTGATCCACCTGTCCAACCTGTGCACCGAGATCCTGGAGATCACCTCCAACGACGAGACCGCGGTCTGCAACCTGGGTTCGATCAACCTGGGCAACCACATCGACGAACACGGCGACTTCGATTTCGAGAAGC
This sequence comes from Stenotrophomonas sp. UBA7606, assembly GCF_002477705.1. Taxonomy (NCBI): domain Bacteria; kingdom Pseudomonadati; phylum Pseudomonadota; class Gammaproteobacteria; order Lysobacterales; family Lysobacteraceae; genus Stenotrophomonas; species Stenotrophomonas sp. UBA7606. The sequence continues at coordinate 12,859 of NZ_DLJW01000090.1, forward strand.
TGGCCGAGACCGTGCGCCTGGCCGTGCGCCAGCTCGACCGCGTGATCGACCTGAACTTCTACCCGATTGAAACCGCCCGCCGCGGCAACCTGCGCTGGCGCCCGGTTGGCCTGGGCTGCATGGGCCTGCAGGACGTGTTCTTCCGCAAGCGCCTGGCGTTTGATTCGGAACCGGCCCGCGCGCTGTCGGCCAAGATCGCCGAGACCATCTACTTCCACGCCCTGGAAGTGTCCTGCGAGCTGGCCCAGGAACGTGGCAAGCACCCCTCGTTCAACGACACCCGCGCTGCCCACGGCGAGCTGCAGTTCGACGCCTGGAACGTGGTGCCGGAAGACACCGCGCGCTGGGACGCCCTGCGTGAGCGCATCAAGCAGCACGGCCTGCGCAACTCGCTGATCATCGCGATCGCACCGACCGCCACCATCGCTTCCATCGCCGGTTGCTACGAGTGCGTCGAGCCGCAGGTGTCCAACCTGTTCAAGCGCGAGACGCTGTCCGGCGACTTCCTGCAGATCAACCGCCACCTGGTGGCCGAGCTGAAGCAGCTGGGCCTGTGGACGGCGGAAATGCGCGATGCGATCAAGCTGGCCGATGGTTCCATCCAGAACCTGCCGCAGATCCCGGAAACCCTGCGGCATATCTACCGCACCGCCTGGGAACTGCCGATGCGCTCGCTGATCGACATGGCCGCCGACCGCGGTGCCTACATCGACCAGTCGGCCTCGCTCAATCTGTTCATGGAAAGCCCGAACATCGGTGCGATGTCGTCCATGTACATGTACGCGTGGAAGAAGGGCATCAAGACCACCTATTACCTGCGTTCGCGTCCGGCCACCAAGATCGCCAAGACCACGGTCAGCAGCTACACCCCGGTGGAAGCCGTGGCCTGCTCGCTGGAAAACCCGGAAGCCTGCGAGGCATGCCAGTAAAGCGGGAGTGAGTCAGGAGGAGTGAGGAGTGAGAGGGAGCAAAGCAAGCGCTGCATTCTCTCGTTATTTTTCTCACTTCTCGCTCCTTCTCCTCCTCCGCAGGGTCGTAAGCATGGGCTGGCTTCATTGATCAGGCTGCGGGGTGCTGCAGTCTGCTCAGCTGGAAACCAGTCGATCTGTTCACATAAGGTCAAAAGAGTTTCGAGTTCAGCCAGTGATCCGTGTGCGATGGCAAGGAAGTGTGCTTTCTCTGCGCTGGATTCACGGGTCCAACCTTCGGCGATATTGGCCGGTACCGAGGTGGCGGCCCGCGTGAGCTGGCTACGCATGCCGTAGACCTCCTCGCGCGGCAGCAGTGGTGCCAGCCGGTATATCGCCAACGTCAGATGCATCGTTTCTTGCCAGATGATGGTTTGCCGGTAATGCATTTCCCCTCCAGAAGATGAATGCCTACTCAATTTCTCCTCTGGACAAAGAAAGCCAATAAGGAAAATCCAAATGTCTTCGTCAGCCGATATCGATCAGGCCGCTACTCTCACTTCTCACTCCTCTTCACTCACTCCTGTGCAAGGGCGGCGCCCGATGCTCCTGGACCCTGGTTTCGAGCTGACCCTGCGTCCGATGCGTTACCCGGACTTCTATGAGATGTACCGCAACGCGATCAAGAACACCTGGACGGTGGAGGAGATCAATTTCCAGATCGACATCACCGACCTGCACCAGAAGATGTCGCCAGCCGATCAGCACCTGATCCACCGCCTTGTTGCATTCTTTGCCACCGGTGACTCGATCGTGTCGAACAACCTGGTGCTGAACCTGTACCAGCATCTCAACGCTCCGGAAGCGCGCATGTACCTGTCGCGCCAGCTGTACGAAGAAGCGCTGCACGTGCAGTTCTACCTGACCCTGCTGGACAACTACCTGCCGGATCCGGAAGAACGCTTCAAGGCGTTTGCCGCGGTTGAGAACATCGACTCGATCAAGAAGAAGGCCGATTTCTGCTTCAAGTGGATCGACTCGCTGCAGGAAACCAAGCGCCTGGAAACCCGCGAGGACCGCCGCCAGTTCCTGCTCAACCAGATCTGCTTTGCCGCCTGCATCGAGGGCCTGTTCTTCTTTGCTGCGTTTGCCTACGTGTACTACTTCCGTTCGCGCGGCCTGCTGCCGGGCCTGGCCTCGGGCACCAACTGGGTGTTCCGCGACGAGAGCTGCCACATGGAGTTCGCCTTCGAGTGCGTACGCAAGATCCGCGCCGAAGAACCCGACCTGTTCGACGCGAAGATGGAGCAGGAGGTCTACCAGATGCTGGAAGAGGCCATCGATTGCGAAGTGCAGTTTGCCGAGGACGTGCTGTCCGGTGGCGTGGCTGGCATTTCCACCCGCGACATGCGCCAGTACCTGCAGCATTGCGCCGACAACCACTTCCTGAAACTGGGCATGGCCAAGAAGTACAACGTGCGCAACCCGCTGCCGTTCATGGAATTGCAGGACGTGCAGGAACTGACCAACTTCTTCGAGCGCCGCGCCTCGGCCTACCAGGTCGGCGTGCAGGGTGAAGTGGCGTTCGACATGGCGTTCTGATCGACGCTCTCCCTTGCGCGAAGCGCGCTTGGCTTCCTCCCTTTCACCGCAGGTGAAGGGAACGCGCTTGTCTCCCTCCCCTGCGCGAAGCGCAGGGGAGGGTTGGGGAGGGGTGCTTTGGGCTCTACACGTAGCGCTCGATTGCCGCTTTTTTGCAGGAACCGCACGGAACAGCAACAGCAAAGGCACCCCTCCCCAGCCCTCCCCTCGGCTGCGCCGAAGGGAGGGAGCAGAGCGGCTGCGCTTGCTTTCCTCGCTTGCGCCAAGCGCTGGAAAGGGTGCTTGGCTCCCTCCCTTTCACCGAAGGCGAAGGGGAGGGGTGGGAAGGGATGCTTTGCAGGCTTCTGAGGCTTCATCAGCTTCGCGGCTCACGCCGCTTGTGTCTGCCAG
>NZ_DLJW01000121.1:0-3640 GCF_002477705.1 Stenotrophomonas sp. UBA7606
GTCACCCTGATCAACCCGGTGGCAATGGACGAAGGTCTGCGCTTCGCAATCCGCGAAGGCGGCCGTACCGTCGGCGCCGGCGTGGTCTCCAAGATCACCAAGTAATACGCCTGCAGTACCAGCGGTAAGCTGCTGGTTGCGCGAATGGCGGGCCGGGAACCTCGGTCCGCCTTCGCTGTCTAAGGCGACGTGTAACAAGTTCAAGTCAATACGCCAGTAGCTCAATTGGCAGAGCAGCGGTCTCCAAAACCGCAGGTTGGGGGTTCGAGTCCCTCCTGGCGTGCCACTTGCAACTCTCTATCCAGTGACCTTGGTCGCACCAGCAACAAGAGTCGGATGAACAGCAAGATCGAACATTCCAAGGATGCCGCTTCTGGTGGCGATATCGTCAAGTACATCGGCGCTGCGTTGCTGGTGCTGGCGGGTCTGTTCGTGTGGTTCTGGTTCTCCGCTCCGGAGCGCGCAGCCCAGTTGGGCGCGTGGTCGGGCCAGCTCCGTGCACTGGCCGTCGTGGTGGGTCTGGTTGCAGGTGGTGCGGTGTTCATGCTGACCACCAAGGGTCGCCAGACTCTCGAATTCCTTTCTGAATCCCGTTTCGAGCTGCGCAAGGTCGTGTGGCCGACCCGCCAGGAAGCTATCCGCATGACGTGGGTGGTGATCGTGGTGGTGATCGTGTTGAGCCTGCTGCTGGGTGGTTTCGACTTCGTGATCCAGAAGTTGACCCAGTGGTTCCTGGGTCGTTGAGGAGATAACAGTGAAGCGTTGGTACGTCGTTCACGCCTATTCAGGTTTTGAGAAGTCGGTGGCGCAGGCGCTGCGCGATCGCATTGCGCGTGAAGAAATGCAGGAGCTTTTCGGCGACGTGCTGGTTCCCACTGAAGAAGTGGTGGAAATGCGCGCCGGCCAGAAGCGCCGCTCCGAGCGCAAGTTCTTCCCGGGCTATGTGCTGGTCCAGATCGAGACCCACGAAGAAGCCGGTATTCCGCGCATCGACAACGAAAGCTGGCACCTGGTGAAGGAAACCCCGAAGGTTATGGGTTTCATCGGCGGTACCGCTGATCGCCCGTTGCCGATCCAGGACAACGAGGCTGCCGCCATCCTGAATCGCGTTCAGGAAGGTGTCGAGAAGCCGCGCCCGAAGGTGCTGTTCGAGCCGGGCCAGATGGTTCGTGTCATCGATGGCCCGTTCAACGACTTCAATGGTGTGGTGGAAGAGGTCAACTACGAGAAGAGCCGTCTGCGCGTCTCGGTGCTGATCTTCGGTCGCGCCACGCCGGTCGAGCTGGAATTTGGTCAGGTCGAGAAGGCCGTCTGACACTGACGGCAGCCTGTTCAGGTTGCCGTTGAAAAAACTGCTAGAATTACCGGCTCCCTGAAAGGGGCTGAATCGAAGGCTGCCGCGAGGTGGCCTTTGGTGTGATTCACGGATTTCAGAACGCGATGCCGGGACGCGTGATTCCCGGTCCGATGGGGAGCCTGTTGTCGAAAGGCGCTAGCACCCGGAGAGCACTCTAATGGCAAAGAAAGTTGTCGGTTACATCAAGCTGCAGGTGAAGGCTGGTCAGGCCAACCCCTCGCCGCCGGTCGGTCCTGCGCTGGGTCAGCGCGGCCTGAACATCATGGAATTCTGCAAGGCGTTCAATGCCGCCACGCAGAAGCTGGAGCCGGGTCTGCCGGTGCCGGTCATCATCACGGCCTATTCGGACCGTACCTTCACCTTCATCACCAAGAGCACCCCGGCTACCGTGCTGCTCAAGAAGGCTGCTGGCATTTCTTCGGGTTCGAAGAAGCCGAACACCGACAAGGTGGGCAAGGTGACGCGCGCGCAGCTGGAAGAAATCTGCAAGGCGAAGGAGCCGGATCTGACGGCTGCCAGCCTGGACGCCGCCGTGCGTACGATCGCGGGCTCTGCCCGTTCCATGGGCCTGGTGGTAGAGGGTTAATCTGATGGCACAGACCAAGCGTGAGAAGGCCATCAAGGCCGCCGTCGTCCCGGGCAAGGCATACGCCTTCGAGGACGCAATTAACATCCTGAAGACCGCCACCAAGGCCAAGTTCGTCGAGTCGATCGACGTTGCTGTGCGCCTGGGCGTGGATGCCAAGAAGTCCGACCAGCAGGTGCGCGGTTCCACCGTGCTGCCGGCCGGTACCGGCAAGTCGGTCCGTGTGGCCGTGTTTGCTCCGGCTGGTGCCAAGGCTGACGAAGCCCTGGCCGCTGGCGCCGAAGCCGTTGGCATGGACGACCTGGCCGAGAAGATGCAGGCCGGCGATCTGAACTATGACGTGGTCATCGCTACCCCGGACGCAATGCGCGTCGTCGGTAAGCTGGGCACCGTGCTGGGCCCGCGTGGCCTGATGCCGAACCCGAAGGTCGGCACCGTCTCGGCCAACCCGGGCGAAGCCGTCAAGAATGCCAAGTCCGGTCAGGTGCGTTACCGCACTGACAAGGCTGGCATCATCCACTGCACCATCGGCAAGGCCAGCTTCGAAAACGGCGCGCTGCAGTCGAACCTGCAGGCACTGCTGCTGGACCTGATCAAGGCCAAGCCGGCGACCTCGAAGGGCACCTACCTGCAGAAGGTTTCGGTCAGCTCGACGATGGGCCCGGGCGTGACTGTCGACCAGTCCTCGCTGACCCTGAAGTGACGTACCGGCCCGTGCGCGCATAGCGCGCACGGCTTTGCCGGCACGTCATCCCCGCGAAGGCGGGGATCGCTCTGAAGCTTCATGCAGTAGAGCGGGTTTGAAAGACGTCATCCCCGCGAAGGCGGGGATCGCTCTGAAGCTCTTGGGCTTGGGAGCAAAAAGAAACACCAGCATCATCGGCAACGGTGATGCTGACTTTTGAAGGCGTCGCGCAGGTTTGCCTGCGTGGAGCCGTCAAAGACCGCAGGCGCGGTCAGCGCATACCGGCGACGGGCACGGAAGCTCGATTTGGCAAGGAGTCGCCGCCGGTACAGCGAGATCGCTTAATCGATCCGTTCTCGGGTCACCCTGCGTAGATGGTGCCGCCCTTCTGGATTTTTCTGGTTCACGTACGTCCGGGTTCGCCCGGGTTTGCACTCCAGCTCTAGAACGGCCACCACCGGAACATCACCTGATGTTCCCGGCGTCCAGGACGGATGCCGCCCAGGACCGCACACGGCTAGGAGCCGTAAGCGGAATATGTTTGAAGCAGGGTGTTGAGGTTCGGCCAGGGAGGCCTGCAGCAGTGGCATTGCCGCCGTTGCCAATCCCGGATCCCGAATCACCAATCCCCGCTTAAACGGAGGAGTGCAATGGCTCTCAATCTGTCCCAGAAGCAAGAAGTAGTCGCCGAGCTGGCAGACGTCGCCGCCAAGGCCCACTCCTTGATCGCAGCCGAATACGCTGGCACCACGGTCGCTCAGATGACCGCGATGCGCAAGCAGGCCCGCGAAACCGGTGTTTTCTTGAAGGTTGTCAAGAACACGCTGGCCTCGCGCGCCGTTGAAGGCACCGATTTCGCAGTTGCAAAAGACCAGATGGTTGGTCCGCTGCTGTATGCGTTCTCGCTTGAGGAGCCCGGCGCAGCCGGTCGCCTGATCAAGGAAGCCGCCAAGGGTAACGACAAGCTGAAGGCAAAGGTCGTGGCGATCGGTGGGGAAATCTTCCCGGCCAG
>NZ_DLJW01000087.1:0-10193 GCF_002477705.1 Stenotrophomonas sp. UBA7606
TCGGACGAGACGTCCTGGGCGAATGCAGCGCCGGTAATGGCCAGAGCGGCCACGGCGACCGCGATAGAACGCAACTTCATCAAACTGTTCTCCAGGGAAGGTGTCTCAGGGCAACCATGCCGCTTGAGGCGACGGGTTAGGATAGCCGTCACAAAGGCGCTCCGCCACTGACGACCCGGGCTCTGACCCACATGGGTTCGATTTAGTTCAAAACTCACTTTTTTTTAACTTTTCAGGAGCTTCACCGTATGTCCGACGCCCCGGTCTCGATCGCCACCCGCGACGGTATCCGCACCATCACCGTGCAACGTCCGGAAAAGCTCAATGCATTGAACCGCCAGACCCTGGAAGCCCTGGATGCGGCATTCGCCGCGGCCGGCCAGGCCGACGACGTGCGCGTGGTGGTCCTGACCGGGGCCGGTCCCAAGGCGTTCGTGGCCGGTGCCGACATCGCCGAGATGAATGGCCTGACCCCGGTGCAGGGGCGCGACTTCTCGCTGGTCGGCCAGCGCCTGATGCGCCGCATCGAACGCCTGGAAAAACCGGTCGTGGCGATGATCAACGGCTTCGCGCTGGGCGGCGGCATGGAGCTGGCCATGGCCTGCCACCTGCGCATCGCCGCCGACAGCGCCAAGGTCGGCCAGCCGGAAATCAACCTGGGCCTGCTGCCGGGCTTCGGCGGCACCCAGCGCCTGCTGCGCCTGGCCGGGCGTGCCGCGGCGCTGGAGCTGTGCCTGCTCGGCGCGCCGATCGACGCCGCCCGCGCCCAGCAACTGGGCCTGGTCAACCGGGTGGTGCCGGCCGCCGAGCTGGAGGCGGAGACGCTGAAGATCGCCACCCAGTTGGCCCATGCCGCGCCGCTGGCACTGCGCGGCATCCTGGACGCGATCAACGTCGGCGGCGAGTGCGGCATCGAGGAAGGACTGGAGTACGAAAGCGCGCAGTTCGGCCTGGCCTTCTCCACCGAGGACATGCGTGAAGGCACCTCGGCTTTCCTGGAACGCCGCAAGCCGGAATTCAGGAACCGCTGAGCTGCACCGATGCCTGTCGTGACCGCCACACCGCAACAGCTGCTGCAGTTCATCGCCGCCGACGACCTGGACGCGGCCGTGCGCGCCGGGCTGATGGAGTACGCGCCCGAAGCCGCCGGGCTGGATGCCGCGCAGGTACAGCCGTTGCTGGAAGCACAGCAGCGCCTGCGCCAGGCCTGGGCCGCGCGTGAACGCCACCGCGCGCGCGATGCACGGCTGGCCCGGCGCGCGGCCGAACGCGAAGCACGCCGCGCGCCACCACCGGCACCGGACCACAAACCCGCCCTGCCCTCGGCAGCGGCCGCCATCCTCGCCCGTGCCAAGGCACGGGCCGCGGGAAAGCCCACTGCATGACTGCCCCCACCGTGAAGAAAGCCGCGGCACGCAAGGCCGCGCCCCGCAACGCCGCCACCCCACCAAGCGCCACGACGGTGAAGAAGCCGTCGACGCCGCGTGCCGGCAAGCGCATGAGCCGCGAGGAAGTGCGGGAGATGTTCACCCGCCTGTGCGAGCTCAACCCGCACCCCAAGACCGAACTGGAATACAGCACGCCGTTCGAACTGCTGGTGGCGGTGACGCTGTCGGCGCAGGCCACCGACGTGGGCGTCAACAAGGCCACCCGCAAGTTGTTCCCGGTGGCCAACACCGCCCAGGCCATCCTCGACCTGGGCGAGGAAGGGCTCAAGCGCTACATCGCCACCATCGGCCTGTTCAACGCCAAGGCGAAGAACGTCATCGCCGCCTGCGCGATCCTGGTGCAGAAGTACGGTGGCGAAGTGCCCGCCGACCGCGCCGCGCTGGAAGCCCTGCCCGGCGTCGGCCGCAAGACCGCCAACGTCGTGCTCAACACCGCCTTCGGGCAACCGACCATGGCGGTGGACACGCATATCTTCCGCGTCGCCAACCGCACCGGCCTGGCGCCCGGCAAGGATGTGCGCGCGGTGGAGGATGGCCTGTTGAAGGTGATCCCCGGGGAATTCCTGCAGGACGCGCACCATTGGCTGATCCTGCACGGCCGCTACGTCTGCAAGGCGCGCAAGCCGGACTGCCCGCAATGCGTGATCCGCGATCTGTGTCACTTCAAGGACAAGACAGCCGACGCCTGAGCGCGGCCGGCTGCCATCTGCACGACACCTGACCGTAACAGCGCCCGCGTCCAATACGCGGGCATGGGCGTTGCGTGCGCGGCAGGTCGTCGCCGGACTGTCACATTTACGCAATCTTTACGCCCTAGCCTTCGCAGCATCCTCAACCTGCCTGCAAGGCTACCCATCCATGAAACTGCATCGCCAACTCCTCACTGCAGCCGTTGTGTCGGCGCTGTTTGTCCCAGCCGCACACGCCGAAATTGCCATCGATGTCATCGGCGGCTCCGAAATCACCTTCGAAGGCCTGGTGCAGGCTGATGGCAACTGGTTCGACAACGACCGCGCCGACCTGAACGGCGTCGCCAAGAACGGCAAGGACAGCGAGTTCGAGCTGCGCCGCGCCGAGCTGGTGCTCAAGGGCAAGGGCCCGGGCAACGTCGAGTGGGTGGTGGGTTACGACGCCAAGGCCGACAAGTTCCTGGACACCAACATCAAGTACAAGCTGGGCGGCAACAGCAACCACTTCCTGCAGGCCGGCCAGTTCAAGCAGCCCAACAGCCTGGAAGAACTGTCCAGCACCAAGAACAACGACTTCATCTCCAAGGCCACCGTCACCAACACCTATGCCGTTGCCCGTCGCCTCGGCGTTGGTTACGGCGTCGGCGACGCCAACTGGTCGGTCACCGCCTCGGCCTTCGGCCGCGAGCTGACCCGCGACCTGGCCCATGGCAGCGGCTACGGCGTGCGCGGCACCTTCGCCCCGATCAATGAGAAGGGCAACATCCTGCACCTGGGCCTGAGCTACGTCGATTACGACACCGATGCCGACACCCTGCGCTGGCGCGCGCGCCCGAACGCCGACCTGGCCACCGTGCGCCTGGTCGACAGCGGCGACCTGAAGGATACCGACCGCCTGAGCACCATCGGTGCCGAAGCCATGTACGTGCATGGTCCGTTCAAGGCCCAGGGTGAGTACTACAGCTCCAAGGTCAAGCGCTACGACCACGATAACTACAGCACCGACGGCTACTACATCAGCGGCGTGTGGAACGTCACTGGTGAGACCTGGGGCTACAAGGGTGGCACCCCGAGCCTGGGCCTGCCGGATGAGCCGGGCCGTGGCATGTGGCAGCTGGGTGCACGCTTTGACAGCATCGACCTGAACGACGGTGGCCTGCGTGCCCCGGCCGTGGCCGGCGGTGCCCCGCTGGTGGACGGCGTGCTTGGCGGCAAGATGGACATCTGGACCGTGGGTGCCAACTGGTACTGGCGCTCCAACTTCAAGGCCTCGCTGAACTACGTGATGGTCGACAGCAAGAAGTACAGCTCCAGCAGCCAGGCATTCGTCAGCGACAAGCCCAACATCCTGGAAGCCCGCCTGCAGTTCTTCTGGTAAGCAGCGACTGCAAGCAGTACACGGACGCCCCGCAAGGGGCGTCCTTCGTTTGCGGCAACGGTATGCTGTGGGTTGATGCCCGCACCGGATGCCACCATGCGCCTTGCCTTGATCACAATGCTGCTCGCCCTGCCCTTCTTCGCCCAGGGCCAGGACTGTGGCGATGACAGCGCCGCGCGCATCACCCGCGCATACCAGCAGCGCGACAGCCAGGCCCTGCCCGAACGTACCGGCTGGGCCATCGATGCCAGCCGTGGCGCCTGCCGGGTGTGGCCGGCCGACACGCGCCTGACCTTGATCGCGGTGCCACTGCTGGGGCCGGAAGAAGCCAATGGCGACGTGCAGGCCGGCGATCTTGACGTCCTGGTCGTTGACAGCAACACCTTGCAGCCGCGTGCCGCCCTGCGCCTGCCCGATGCGGTCAGCAGCGATGCGATCCGGGTTGACGGCATCTATCTGGATACCGCCCGTTACCGGCTCGGCGCCGATACCCGTGCCTTCGGCGTGCGCGTCACCCGCAGCGGCTCCTCCCGCGCCAATCCCTTCGGCGAGGAACAACTGCAGTTGTTCGTGCACGACGGCAGCCGCCTGCTGGCAATCACCGACCCCATCGTCATGCAAAGCAACGGCGGCGAATGGGACACCAACTGCGCCGGCGAATTCCAGCAACGCAGCCGCACCCTCGAGGTCGGCCCGCCGCCGGCCCAAGGCTGGGCGACCTTGTACCTCCGCGAACGCGGCGACTACACCGAGCAACACGAGGATGCTGGCGGCAACTGCAGTGAGACCCGCACATCGCTGCCAGCCAAGCGTTACACCCTCACCCCACAAGGCCAGCACTACCCGCTGCCGGATGCGGTGAAAGCCGCGTTCTGAGCGCATGAAACGCTGTCATGCATGCGTCATATGACAGACGCTGCATTGTCATCAAATGGTTATGGAATAGGCGCCGGGCGGAACTCACCGCACATTCACCTCCCAGGAGCCATTCGTGATCCACGCCATCAAATCGCGCGCAGCCATCGCCATCCTCGCTGCGTCGTCCGTGTTCGCCGCCAACGCTGCCGATGTCACCGGCGCTGGCGCGTCCTTCATCTACCCGGTCATGTCCAAGTGGTCGGCCGACTACAGCGCCGCCACCAGCAAGCGCGTCAACTACCAGTCCATCGGTTCGGGCGGCGGCATTGCCCAGATCAAGGCCAACACCGTGGACTTCGGCTCGTCCGATGCCCCGCTGAAGCCGGAAGAACTGGCCTCCTCCGGCCTGGTGCAGTTCCCCTCGGTCATCGGCGGCGTGGTGCCGGTGCTGAACGTGCCGGGCGTTGACGCCGGCGCGATGAAGCTCGACGGCCCGACCCTGGCCAACATCTTCCTGGGCAAGATCAGCAAGTGGAACGACCCGGCCATCGTCGCCCTCAATGCCGGCCTGACCCTGCCGGACACCAAGATCACCGTCGTGCACCGCTCGGATGGTTCGGGCACCACCTTCAACTTCGTCAACTACCTGTCCAAGGTCAATGCTGACTGGAAGACCACCGTCGGCGAAGGTACCTCGGTGCAGTGGCCGGTAGGCATCGGCGGCAAGGGCAACGAAGGCGTCGCCGCCTACGTCAAGCAGATCCGCGGCTCGATCGGCTATGTCGAGTTCTCCTACGCACTGCAGAACCGGCTGACCTTCTCGCGCATGAAGAACGCCGCCGGCAATTTCGTGCAGCCGCGTGACGAGACCTTCTCGGCCGCTGCCGCCAGCGCCGATTGGGGCAATGCGCGTGACTTCTACCTGGTGATGACCAATGCCCCGGGCGAGCAGTCCTGGCCGATCACCGCCACCAACTTCATCCTGATGCGCAAGCAGCCCAAGAGCGCTGAAGGCGCCAAGGCGACGGTCGAGTACTTCCGCTGGATCTACGCCAACGGCGACGCACAGGCCCGCCAGCTGGACTACGTGCCGCTGCCGGACGCACTGGTCCGCCAGATCGAGACCTACTGGCAGCAGAACCTGAATTATTGAGTGTAGAGCCGACGGGACCCTCTCCCTCGTCGCCTCAGGCGCGGATCGAGCGATCCGCGCCTTTTTTTTGGGGCCCCCATCAAGCCCAGCCCCATGTAGAGCGGAGACATGCTCCGCTGGGGCTTTACCGGGCAAGCCCTCTGCCGAGCATGGCTCGGCACTACCTAGCTTCACCTGTAGAGCGGAGACATGCTCCGCTGGGGCTTTACCGGGCAAGCCCGCTGCCGAGCATGGCTCGGCACTACCTAGCTTCACCTGTAGAGCGGAGCCATGCTCCGCTGGGGCATTACCGGGTAAGCCGCTTGCCGAGCATGGCTCGGCACTACCTAGCTTCATCTGTAGAGCGGAGCCGTGCTCCGCTGGGGCGTTACCGGGCAAGCCGCTTGCCGAGCATGGCTCGGCACTACCTCGCTTCATCTGTAGAGCGGAGCCATGCTCCGCTGGGGCGTTACTGGGCAAGCCCTCTGCCGAGCATGGCTCGGCACTACCCTTCCGTGCTTCCCAACTGTGTCATCAACACTTTGGCCAGGGCGATTTTCTGCCGCTTTCGTCGCTACAAGGGCCATTGATTCTGTTGCCTTTTTCAGATTTTTTTCACGATGTAATCAGGCTGTAACAAAAACATCATTTCATAGCCGCATCCGCCGGCGCTGCCGGCATTTCTCCCGCTATGGAGTGACGCATGAAGCTGCACACGACCGGTCTTGCCGCCCTTTCGCTGGCCATCGCCCTGGGCCTGTCAGCCTGTGGTGACAAGGGCAACCAGGCCGCTGCCAACCCGGACGCCGCAGGTGCCGCTGCACCGGCCGCCGGTGACAAGGTTGCCGCCGAGATTTCCGGCGCCGGCGCATCGTTCATCTTCCCGCTGGTGTCCAAGTGGTCGGCCGACTACAACGCCGCCACCGGTGCCAAGATCAACTACCAGTCGATCGGCTCGGGCGGTGGTATCGCCCAGATCAAGGCCGGCACCGTCGACTTCGGTTCCTCCGACAAGCCGCTGTCCAGCGAAGAGCTGGCACAGGCTGGCCTGGGCCAGTTCCCGTCGGCCATCGGTGGGGTGGTGCCGGTGGTCAACCTGGAAGGCCTGCAGCCGGGCCAGCTGCGCCTGACCGGCGCTCTGCTGGCCGACATCTTCCTGGGCAAGATCAAGAACTGGAACGACAAGGCCATTGTCGACGCCAACCCGGGCGTGACTCTGCCCGACACCAAGATCACCCTGGTGCACCGTTCCGACGGTTCGGGCACCACCTTCAACTTCTCCAACTACCTGTCCAAGGTCAGCGGCGAGTGGAAGGACAAGGTCGGCGAAGGCACCTCGGTGCAGTGGCCGGACGGCGTCGGCGGCAAGGGCAACGAAGGCGTTGCCTCCTACGTGCAGCAGATCAAGGGCTCGGTCGGTTATGTCGAGCTGGCCTATGCCCTGCAGAACAACATGCCGTATGCCTCCATGCAGAACGCTGCCGGCAGCTGGGTGCAGCCGACCGCGGAAACCTTTGCGGCGGCCGCTGCCAGCGCGGACTGGGCCAACGCCAAGGATTTCAACCTGGTGATCACCAACGCCCCCGGCGCCAATGCCTGGCCGATCACCGCTACCAACTTCATGCTGATGCACAAGCAGCCGAAGGACGCCAAGCGCAGCGCCGACACCCGCGCGTTCTTCAAGTGGGCCTTCGAGAACGGCCAGGCACAGGCCAACGAACTGCACTACGTGCCGCTGCCGGCCGAGCTGGTCACCCAGATCGAGTCGTACTGGGCTGCCGAGTTCAAGTGACGCACTGGCGCGGGGCCGCCCTGCGGCCCCGCCTTTGCCAGTGCGTCATCCCCGCGCAGGCGGGGATCGCTCTTGATTCTGCTTTTGATTCTGCTGTTGCTGTTGCTTTTGCTTTTGTTCCTGCCCTTGCCGTTGAAGTCACACGCAACATCAACGGCAGGAGCGATTCCCGCCTTCGCGGGAATGACGGCTTAAAGGCGATTCCCGCCTTCGCGGGAATGACGGCTTAAAGGCGATTCCCGCCTTCGCGGGAATGACAGCTTAAAAGCGATCCCCGCCTACGTGGGAATGACGAACAAAAGCAGAAGCGACGGCTACCCCCTCCATCGAGGGACTGATATTTCACCGCATCCTCCCGGGCCCCTGCCGCTGCCATGAATGCCATTGCACCGTCCCTAGCATCCGCGCCCACCTCTCGCGATCTGCGCGATGCACGAAACGACCGGCTGTTCCGCTGGTTCCTGATCGCCACCGTGATCTTCGTCCTGGTCGCCCTGGCCAGTGCCGCCCTGTCCATGCTCTGGGGTGGCCGCCACGCGCTGCAGGAGCAGGGCCTGAGCTTCTTCTACTCCTCCGACTGGAATCCGGTGGAGAACAAGTTCGGCGCATTGGCGCCGATCTACGGCACCATCGTCACCGCCCTGATCGCCATGCTGATCGCGGTGCCGGTGAGCTTTGGCATCGCCTTCTTCCTCACCGAGGTAGCGCCGCGCTGGTTGCGCGGCCCGGTCGGCACCGCCATCGAACTGCTGGCCGGCATCCCCTCCATCATCTACGGCATGTGGGGCCTGTTCGTGCTGGTGCCGGTGATGACCGAATACGTCACTCCGTTCCTCAATGAGACCCTGGGCGAATGGCCGATCATCGGCCCGCTGTTCCAGGGGCCGCCGCTGGGCATCGGCATGCTCACCGCCGGCTTCGTGCTGGCGATCATGGTCATCCCCTTCATTTCCTCGGTGATGCGCGAGGTCTTCCTCACCGTTCCCACCCGCCTGAAGGAATCGGCCTATGCACTGGGTTCGACCAAGTGGGAAGTGAGCTGGGACATCGTCCTGCCCTATACCCGCTCGGCGGTGATCGGCGGTGTGTTCCTGGGCTTGGGCCGTGCGCTGGGTGAAACCATGGCAGTGGCCTTCGTGATCGGCAACAGCGTGCGCCTGACGCCGTCGCTGCTGGAACCGGGCACCACCATCGCCGCGCTGATCGCCAATGACTTCGGCGAGGCCACCGAAACCTACCGCTCGGCCCTGCTGCTGCTCGGCTTCGTGCTGTTCATCGTCACCTTCGTGGTGCTGGCACTGGCCCGCCTGATGCTGATGCGCCTGTCCCGCAAGGAGGGCAACTGATGTCCGCTTCCGCTGACTCCCTGTACCTGCGCCGCCGCATCACCAATGGCGTGGCCCTGTTCCTGGGCTGTGCGACTGCGCTGTTCGGCCTGTTCTTCCTCGGCTGGATCCTGTGGACGCTGCTGTCCAAGGGCCTGCCCGGCATCAACTTGAACCTCTTCACCAAGATGACGCCGCCGCCGATGCAGGAAGGTGGCCTGCTCAACGCCTTCTTCGGCAGCGCGGTGATGTGTGCGCTGGCGATCGGTATCGGCACGCCGCTGGGCGTGGCCGCCGGCACTTGGCTGGCCGAGTACGGCAATGCCCGCAAGGCCGGCACCGTGGTGCGCTTCGTCAATGACATTCTTCTGTCGGCACCGTCCATCGTGCTCGGCCTGTTCGTCTACACCCTGTATGTGATGCAGACCGGCGGCCAGTTCTCGGCCTTTGCAGGCGCTCTGTCGCTGGCGTTCATCGTGCTGCCGGTAGTGATCCGCACCACCGACGAAATGCTGCGACTGGTGCCGGTGCAGATGCGCGAAGCCGCACTGGCACTGGGCGTACCGCAGTGGAAGGTGATCATGCAGGTGCTGTACCGCAGTGCCATGGCCGGCATCGTCACCGGCATCCTGCTGGCCCTGGCCCGCATCTCCGGCGAAACCGCACCGCTGCTGTTCACCGCCTTCGGCAACCAGTACTGGAACAGCAATGTGTTCCAGCCGATGGCCTCGGTGCCGGTGGTGATGAACCAGTTTGCCGGCAGCCCCTATGAATCCTGGCAGGTCCTGGCCTGGGCCGGTGCACTGGTCCTGACCGTGTTCGTCCTGCTGGTCAGCCTCTCCGCGCGCGGCCTGCTGCTGCGCAACCGCATCTCAAACGATTGATCCCATGGACCTCCCCATGAACGACCTCAGCAACGCCGTACCGATGCAGCGCATCAACGTGCCCGCCGCCAACCAGTCGCTGCACACGCCTGCGCCGGTCAAGCTGGCGGCGCGCGGCCTGGACTTCTACTACGACAAGTTCCATGCGTTGAAGAACATCAACCTGGAGATTCCGGAAAAGCGCGTCACCGCGCTGATCGGCCCCTCCGGCTGCGGCAAGTCCACCCTGCTGCGCATCTTCAACCGCATCTACGCGCTCTACCCCAAGCTGGAAGCGCGCGGTGAGGTGCTGCTGGACGGCGAGAACATCCTCGCACCCAAGTACCCGATGAACCGCCTGCGCTCCAAGGTGGGCATGGTGTTCCAGAAGCCGGTGCCGTTCCCGATGACCATCTTCGAGAACGTGGCCTACGGCATCCGCCACCACGAAAAGCTGTCCAAGGCCGACATGACCGTGCGCGTCGAGCAGGCCCTGCGCCAGGGCGCGCTGTGGGACGAAGTGAAGGACAAGCTCAACCAGAGTGCGCTGGGCCTGTCCGGTGGCCAGCAGCAGCGTCTGTGCATCGCCCGTGCCGTGGCCCTGCGCCCGGACGTGCTGCTGCTGGACGAGCCGACCTCGGCGCTGGACCCGATCTCGACCAGCCGCATCGAGCAGCTGGTGGAAGAGCTGAAGAACGACTACACCAT